>NZ_JBXWRD010000029.1:0-60648 GCF_059612725.1 Ruegeria sp. YKSF070
CTGCAATGACGGGGAGTATGCCGATCATCGGGCGGACGGATGTTTCGCAGGCTTTCGTGTCTTGTGAACAACGAAACACATGGCGCGCGTCGGGCAGTGTCAGCCAGCGACGGAGCGAATGTCGATACCCATGCGTCCCGCTGCGCGCTTGAATTCGGATCGGGCCATTGCACGGCGATGTACCTCGTCCGGCCCATCGGCAAGCCGCAGAGCGCGCTGCGCCGCATACATCCACGCCAGCGGCGTGTCATCGCAGACACCGGCCCCACCAAAGGCCTGAATCGCATCGTCGATCACCTTTGCAGCCATGCTCGGGGCGGCAATCTTGATCATTGCGATCTCGTCTTTGGCCGCCTTGTTGCCGACAGAACCCATCATCCACGCCGCCTTGAGACAGATCAGGCGGGTCATTTCGATGTTCAAACGCGCATTGGCGACGCGTTCTTCCCAGACCGAGTGCATGCCGATGGCTCTGCCGAATGCCTTGCGGCTCAGCAGTCGGTCGGTCATCAGTTCCAGCGCCCGCTCGGCGGCACCGATAGAGCGCATGCAATGGTGGATCCGTCCAGGACCAAGGCGCCCTTGCGCGATTTCGAAACCCCGGCCCTCGCCGAGCAACACATTCGAGACCGGCACGCGCACCTCGGCAAGCGATACCTCCATATGACCATGTGGCGCGTCGTCATAGCCAAACACGGGCAGATGGCGTTCCACCGTGACACCGGGCGTGTCCGCGGGCACCAGCACCATGGATTGCTGCGCATGAACCGACGCCGAGGGGTCAGTCTTGCCCATCACGATAAAGATCCGACAGCGCGGGTCCCCCGCCCCGGAAGACCACCATTTCCGCCCGTTGATCACATAGTCGTCGCCATCGCGGCGCATTTCACATTCGATATTTGTCGCATCCGATGAAGCAACATCCGGTTCGGTCATCAGGAAGGCCGAGCGGATTTCACCCGCCAGCAACGGACGCAGCCAACGATCCTTCTGCTCCTCGGTTCCATAGAGAAAGAGCGTTTCCATGTTGCCGCTGTCGGGAGCGTTACAGTTGAATACTTCGGGCGCGATATGGCTGCGGCCCGTCAACTCTGCCAACGGTGCGTATTCCAGCACCGACAGCCCGGCGCCAAGTTCAGGATCGGGCAGGAACAGGTTCCACAAGCCCTCGGCGCGCGCCTTGGCTTTCAACTCTTCGATCACCGGCGGGACCGCCCAACGGGATGACGCCTGGCGTTGTTGTTCATGATACACCTGTTCGGCAGGATAGACATGGGCCGCCATGAAGGCGGCGAGCCGGGCTTCGTATTCTCTGGCCTTGGGGGATGGTGCAAAATCCATGAAACGGCCTCCTTGTCGTTGCCTAGGGTCAGCTTTGCGCCGCGATCTCTGCCAGGCGCATACGGTCCACCTTGTCCACGGGCGTGCGTGGCATGGTGTCGATCACGCTGATGCGCTTGGGCACCTTGAAATCCGCCAGCCGCCCCCTGCACCAGCCTTTGATCTCGTCGGCGGTCAACTCGGCGGCCAGTTCGACAAAGGCATGACCCACCTGCCCCCATTGCGGATCGTCAACGCCCAGTACGGCGGCCGCCCGAATGTCCGGATGCGCCTCGAGCGCGATCTCGATCTCGCGCGGATAGACATTGAAGCCACCCGATTTGTACATTTCCTTGCTGCGTCCGCAAAAAACGAGATAGCCATCCTCGCGGATCTTTGCCCGGTCACCCGTGTGCAGGAACCCGTCTGCCGTAAAGGCGGCGGCGCTGGCTTCGGGATTGCCCAAATAGCCTGCGAAAGGATGCGGGTTTCTGACCTGCACCTCGCCTTCGGTTCCGATGGGCACCGGAACATCGGCCTCGTCGGCGATGCGCAACTCAAGGCGAGGATCAGGTTTGCCCGTCGTCTGCAACAGGATGTCCACGTCTCGCGTGGGCGGGGTAAAGACGATGGGACCGTTGCTTTCGGTCATGCCGTATTGCTGCGAGAAAACCGCGTCGCTCGCGCTCATCAGCCGCTTTAGCACGGCCTCGGGGATGGGTCCCGCACCCCAGCTGATCGCCTTGATCGAAGACAGATCCGTCGACCCGAAGTCGGGATGATCGACAAGCCGCGCAAGCATCGCGGGAACGCCACTCAGGATCGCCAGGTTCTCTTGCTCGACCGTCCTCAGCGTGACTCCCGGATCGAACTGTTCCGAGAGGATCATTTTTCCGCCCGACACCATGGCAACGCCAATGCCACTGGCCAGTGCGCCGATGTGATTGACCGGCAGGTCGATAAGCTGCGTCGGGGCCGGCAGATCGAACCGGTCCGTGTGCAGTGTATGCGAGCGGAACGCCAGACCGACATGGGTGATCAGAGCGCCTTTTGGCTTGCCGGTCGACCCGGAGGTATAGATCACCACGGCTGGCTGTTCGGGGTCCAGCTGTTCGAGCGCCACATGCCACCGGGCCATGGCGGTATCGCGAGGGACCGGAGCAGGCAGGCCCTCGATCATAAACTCTTGCTGGAAGCGGATGATGTCGAGCCCCAGCTCAGCTTCATGGCCTGCCAGGTCTTCGGAAAGGTCCCGGTTGCCGATACGGGTCATCGACATCAAAAGCGTCACATCTGCGTCGATGAGGATTTGCGCCTGTTCACGGCGCTGATAGCGGGGATTGATACCAATCCACGTCGCCCCTACTAGCCAGCACGCGAGCATGGACAGGATGGCTTCGGGTCGCGGGGGAAAAATTGCGGCGACACGGTCGCCCCGTTTTACCCCGTGGTCGCGCAGAACATCGGCTTGCGCGACCGCGAGGCAGGCCATCTCGGCAAAGGTCAGGCGATGAGCGCCAAAAACAAGCGCTTCCTTGTCCGGTTCACCAGCCAGAAACGGTTGCAATGCATGTAGAAGCGATTGGGGCGGTTTCATGGTCGTCCTTTCCGGCATCTCGCTCAGCTCCTGGAGGCAGACAACAGGTCGTCCAGATGCGTATCGATGAAACCCGTCCATACGTCGCCACCCTTGAACGTCGGATTCGATGTGACGGCGATCAGGAAATCCCGGTTCGTGACAAGACCTTCGACTTCGGTCGCGCGCAGCGCTGCATTGATCCGACCGATGGCCTGATCGCGGCTGTCCCCATAGGCGATGATCTTGGCAATCATCGGGTCATAGAACGGGGTGATCGTGTCTCCCTCGCGCACACCCGTGTCGATACGGATGCCCTCCATCCCTTCAGGCAGGGTGAAACGTTCCAGTGTGCCGGGTGAAGGGAGGAACTTTTTCGCAGGGTTCTCGGCGTAAAGCCGACACTCGACCGCATGGCCTGCAAGGGGTCGACCGCTCAGGTCGTCGGTCAGATCCTCGCCTGCAGCCAGACGCAGCTGGGCAGCGACGAGATCGGTTCCCGTGACCATTTCACTTACGGGGTGCTCAACCTGAATGCGCGTATTCATCTCGAGAAAGAAGAACTCTCCGGTGTCGGCATCCAACACGAATTCGACCGTCCCCGCGCCGCTATAATGCACAGCGCCTGCCAGCGCGCAGGCGACCTCTCCCATCCGCTCTGCAATCGTCCGATCCAGTTGTGGCGCAGGGCTTTCCTCGACCACTTTCTGGAAACGGCGCTGCAACGAACAGTCGCGTTCGAACAGATGCACCGCGCGCCCGTCACCAAAGCCGAACAGCTGGATTTCGATATGGCGCGCGCGGGCGATGTAGCGTTCCAGAAAGATGGAGCCGTCGCCGAAGCTCCGCGCAGCGGCGGACTGGGTGCGTTCGGCGATCTTGCGCAGCTTGGCCGGGTCGTCGACGCGCTGCATGCCGATACCGCCCCCGCCGGCCGTCGCCTTGACCAGCAGCGGAAACCCGACGGCGGCGCCTGCCGCCTCAAGCCCGTCGAGCTTGCCTTCGGCGAAACTTTCCGAGCCGGGCAGAACCGGCACGCCCGCCTTGATCGCAAGAACGCGGGCCTGCCCCTTGTCCCCCATGTCCGCGATCGTTTCCGGTGAAGGACCGACCCATGTCAGGCCCGCCCCGGTCACCTTGCGGGCAAACGCTGCGCTTTCGGCAAGAAACCCATAACCCGGATGCACCGCATCGGCACCGGTTGACCGAGCCGCCTCGATAAGTGCCTCCTGCTTGAGGTAGCTTTGCGCCGCCTGTGGCGGGCCAAGGCAGACGGAACGGTCTGCCATCGACACATGCATCGCGGCGGCATCGGCCTCTGAACAGACGGCGACCGTTTCGATCCCGAGTGACTTGGCCGCCCTGATGATGCGGCAGGCGATTTCTCCTCGATTGGCAATCAGCAGACGTTTCATGGTGACCTCACATCCGGAAGGTGCGGCCCTTGGGGCCCAGCTGGTCCGGAATCAGCTTCCATGCGTCATCGAGCCAGTCATTGAGCAGCGCCCGGGTGTCGCGGGGGTCGATGATGTCGGGGATGCGGAATTTCTCTGCCGTCAGGAAGGGCGATTCCATGTGGAAGAAATGGCTTTCGATCTCGGCAAGGCGCACAGCGCGGGCCTCGGGATCAAGCGCGTCCAGTTCCTTTTTGAACGCGGCCTCTGCTCCGCCATCGACCGGGATCGAGCCCCAACGTCCAGAGGGCCAGGCATAGTGCAGGTTGATCCCCTGAACCCGGCCAAAGGTGCTGCCCGCAAGCCCGTAGCACCGCCGTGTGATAATCGCACACCAGGGGACCTGGCTCTGTTCGATGGCCATGCAGACACGGACCGAGCCCTTGACGGCGCCGGTGCGCTCGGCCTCGGGACCAACAATTGTTCCGGGCTGGTCAACCATGTGAACGATCGGCAGGTGGAACGTATCGCACAGGTCTATGAACGCCTCCATCTTGCTGGCAGAGGCCTTGGTCATACCACCGCCATATTGCATCGGGTCGGTGGTGATGACGCCGACGGGCCGCCCGCCAAGCCGTGCAAAACAGGTGACGATCGAGCGTCCGTAACCCTTGGTCAGTTCAAAGACCGATCCCTTGTCAAAGACCATGTCGAGAATCTTGCGCGACTTGTAGACCTTGCGCTTGTCGCGCGGGATGATCTCGATCAGCTCTTCCTCGCGGCGGTCCTTGGGGTCATCGCAGTCGATAACAGGCGGCATTTCGTACACGCTCGACGGCAAGTAGGAGAGGAATTTGCGGACCATCTCAAAGGCCTCTTCCTCGGTCTTTGCCTCGTTGCCCATCACGCCGCTTTCGCGGGTATGAACCTTGGAACCGCCCAGCTCTTCCTTGTCGACCTTGATCCCCATGCCGCGCTCGACAACCGGCGGGCCACCGGCAAAGACCTGGCTGGTGCCCTTGATCATGACCGAATAATGCGCCGTGGCGGCCTTGATCGCGCCAAGCCCGGCGCAGGGGCCAAGGGCCAGCCCCACCACCGGGATCGTTCCCATCATCCGCGCAAGGCTCCAGGTGGGATAGGCCGGCAACTTGGTCGCGGCGTTCTGGTCGAGGATCTTGACGCTGCCACCGGCGCTTTCGACGAGGCGGATCAACGGCATGCGCATCGCCTCGGCGTAATTCTCGGCATAGATCCATTTTTCCGAAACCGTCGCCTCGGACGATCCGCCCCGAATGGTCCAATCGTCCCCGTCGATCGAGACCTTGCGCCCGTCGATCTTGCCGGTGCCGATCACCGCATTGGCCGGGGTTACATCGATCAGGTTGTGATCCTTGTCATAGGTCGCCTTGCCAGTGAGCGCGCCGAGTTCCCGAAAGCTGCCTTTGTCGACGAGCATGTCGATCCGCTCGCGCACGGTCAGCCGCCCGGCATCATGTTGCCGCTTGACTGCCTCTGCGCCACCAAGCTCCTTCGCGATCTCGCGGCGCCTGTTGATCTCGTCAACTTCTTTCTGCCAGCTCATGAGGCGCTCCCTCCGGTCTTGTCACTCGGGTCGTTCATTCAGACTACACAAAATAAGATTGTTGACAATAAGAATGATTTAAAAAGAATGAAACCTGTCGTCGCCCGGGCCTGTCGGGCGCGCGGAAATCGTGGAGGATGAAGCATGAGTGACGAAACGATCGAATCCGAGATCGCGGGCACCGTCTGGAAAATCGAGGTCAAGGTTGGTGACACCGTAGAAGAGGAAGATGTCCTGATGATCCTGGAATCCATGAAGATGGAGATCCCGGCCGAGGCCAGTTGTGACGGCACCGTTTCCGAAATCCTTGTGGCGGAAGGCGACGCCATCTCGGAGGGTCAGCCGCTTGTGCGCATCACGCCAAGCTAATAAACTTTGCTAGGGCGTAATATGCAGCTGCAGGGACAAGTAGATGTATCAACAGACAACGGCACTGCATCGCGCGATGCTTGCTTCACTTAGGCCGTCGCTCGCAGGGGGAAGTGAAGCGCTGTCGATTTCCGAGCAGATCGCCATGCAATTGGCCGATGAGATCGTGAACGAGCGCTACATGCCGAATGACCGGTTGCAGGAGATCGGCATTTCGGAGCGCTACAAGGTAAGCCGTGGCCCTGTACGCGAAGCCTTGCGCATTCTTGAAAATGCCGGGTTGGTTACGATCGCGCCCAGGCGGGGGGCGATTGTCACTCAACTGTCCGCCAAAGAGGTTGCCGATGTTTTCGACATCCGCGCCGTGCTCGCGGGTCTTGGCGCGCGCCGGCTGGCCGAGACACGTAGCAAGGATGATATCGACATGCTGCATCGGCATCTTTCGACCTTGAACAAGCTTGCCAAGAAAACGGGGCCCAAGGCCTCGGCCGACTATGTCGACGCGGTGGTCGAGTTTGGGCTGTCCATCAGCGAGGCATCGGGCAATGAACGTCTCAACTCGATGGTGACACTGCTCTTTCACCAGACCCTGCGTTACTCACGGCTTGGCCTCTCGTCGCCGGAACGCCGAGTTCAGTCCTGCGAAAACTGGTCGGAACTGGTCGATCACATTGCAGCAGGCCGGGGCGCTCAGGCCGAACAGACCGCGCGGCGCCTGGTAGAGGAATCCAAGGTCCACGCAATCCGGTTGCTGCGCGAAGAAAAAGACGCGGCCTCCTGAAATCAGATCCTGTAGAAACGTTCAGCCGTGCCGATCAGCATGGCATGGCGTTCAGCCTCGGAAAAACCTGAGAGGATCTCGTCATAGGCTCGCCAGAGCCGACCGTAATCCGACATCAGTTTGTCGACGGGAAAGTTTGAGCCGAACATGATCCGGTCCGGTTCGAACGCATCGATGCAATGCAGAGCAAAGGGGCGAATGCTTTCGGTTGACCAGTTGTTATCCACCATACCGAAGCCGCTGATTTTCATCGACAGATTTGGCAGCTCGGCAAGGCGCATGACGGCCTGCCGCCAGCCCTCGATATTCGCGTCATCCCGTTCGGCAGGCATCAGCGCGTGATCAATAACGATGTCGAGTTCGGGGAGATCACCGGCCACTTCGATCAAGGCCGCAGCCTGTTGATGATAGATCTGCGCATCAAAGCTGAGGCCCATGTCAGAAAGTCTTTGCACCCCTGTCCGCCAGTCCGGGTTGGCCAAGAAATCCTGCGGCGCGCGGTTCAGTTTCGGATCGTCGTGCCGATTAAGCACCTGCCGCACACCGCGAAAGCGAGGGTGTTCCGCATGCGCCTCAAGCACCCGCCCCACATTCATCTTGGACAGATCGGCATAACCGACAATTGCGGTCGGCAGGTTACCTGACCCCTCTTCCTGCGCGATTTCTTCAAGCCATCGGGTTTCCCCCACCGGATTCGAGAAATCGAAATTGGCCTGCACATGGACCGATTTCAGAACCGTCACCCCACCCTCTCGGGCATCTCTTTGCAGTTCGACAGGCGTGTAGTTACGCATGAGGGCCGAGGTGTCGCCCCAGCCCCGGTCGCCGTGATCCTCAGTGTACCAAGGATAGCTTGCACCGTTCTTCTCTACATCCCAGAGGTGATGATGCGCGTCGATGATGTCCATGTTTCCCATCCTGAATAGGAACGAGACCTGCCGGGAGGAAGCAGGCCTCGCAAGTGGCAGGCTTAGAGCGCGCCGGCCTCTTCGAGCAGCCCGATCAGCTCGGTCTGACCCTGCTCTTCCAGAATGCGCCGCGCAAGTGCCGGATCATAGGTGCCTTTGACAGCGACCCAAGCGTCAACTGCGCCTTTCGACCATTCGGCCAGTTCCGTCTCGGTCGGGACATAGACCGCAACCTTGTCCTGCATCGCGGCGACGGCTTCTTCCTGCCAGGCCAGATCGAAGTTCAGTGCCTCGTTGGCAATGTCCACGGCAACCTTGTCGATGGCCTCCCTTGCCCAGTCGGGCAACTCGTCATAGCGCTGCTTGCTCATCATCACCGGACGGCCACTGTAAGAGCTTTCTACGCGGGTGACGAACTTGGTTACCTCATAGAACTTGGCCGCCGAGACGAAAACGTCCTGCAGATACATGCCCTGAACGACGCCGGACTGCAGACCCTCATAGAGCGAGGCCCAGGCATACGGAATGGGAACCCCGCCCCACCCCTGCACCAGATTGAATTCGGTCGGGCTTTTGGTCACCCGGATCTTGAGACCGTTGAGATCGGAGGGCACACGGACTTCGCGCTCGGTATTGACCACGTTGCGGAAACCACCGGACGACACCGTCGCCAGCACGTGGATGCCCATTTCTTCGGCCGCCTGCTTGGCAAGCTCATCGCTCAGCCAACCGCGCATGATGGTCTCGGCTTCTTGCTGACCTTTGAACAGATAGGGCAGGTTCAGAATGTCGAACGTTTTGCCAAACGCACCCATGTTACCCGCCGAAACGGTTGTCATGTCGATCTGACCAAGCCCCAACTGCTCCATGCAGGCCGCTTCGCTGCACAATGCGCCGCGTTGATGCACCTCCAGATCAATTCGGCCATCCGAGTATTTTTCGAGATTGGGTTCGATCACATCTGTCAGCAGCTTTCCGAAACCCCAGGTTGGTTGACCTGCCACGCCAAAGACCAACTTGATCTCGGCCTCGGCCCAGGCTGTTCCCGCAGTCAGAGCTGCCAGCGCACCTCCCAGCAGGGCGCTTCTCATCCGTTTCAATTTCATTTCAACCTCCTTGTTTCTTGTCGGGTTTGCACAATCGGCAAAGGTTCAGGGAAACTCCTGTTCGTCGGTATGGGGCTCTTCATCGAGCGGGCGGACAAACGAGAGGAGAGAGGCGACCAGGATACCCGCTCCGGTGATCGGCAGGATCATCATCGGGTAGGATTTCGGCAGGTTTCCAAGCTCCCAGTATGAGCCCAGAATACGCGAAGCGGCCTCATGGCCCTTGATCAGCAACAGCAATCCAAAGCCTGCAAAAACAAGCGCCCAAAGCTTGCGGAAAAGCCTGCCGTACCGTGCGGGGATCATCTGATAGAGCGCCTCCATCGCGATGTTCGACCGTTCGCGCACGGCGATAATCAGGCCAAGAAACACCATCCAGACATTGGCGAAAAGCGCCAGTGTGTCGCCCCAGAATGGCGGATTGAGAAAGACGGTGCGCATGACCACCGTGTAGGCGATGAAAACCACCATCAGTACCAGCATGAAACCACAAATCACGGGAAGGGCGCGAAGGATCACGAAATCCGCCAGATCAGCAATGCGTTTCAAAAAGTCCATGTCAGATGAACCCCAACAGCTGCGGCAGGAAGAGCGTCAACGGCGCCAGGAAAAGCATAAGCAGCAGAACGACGATTTCGGCCATTAGGAATGGCACGAGGGCTGCTGCGGATTGCTCCAGCCGACAGCCAGCAATGGCGGTCGCCGTGAAATAGCAGACCCCGACGGGCGGGGTGACCGTGCCCAGCAGGAAACCGACAACCACGACAAGCGCCGCCTGGACCGGCTCATAGCCGGCGGTCTCGCAGGCGGCGACCAGCAAGGGGCCGAGCACAATGATATTGGCGGCGGCATCCATGATCATACCGGCAAGCAGGATAAGGCCCAGCAGCATGAGCGCGAAGAGGAACGGCGTTTCGGCAAAGCCGAGAAGCCAGTTCTGCAACATCTCAAGCGCCCCCAAACGCGCCAGAAGCCACGTGAAGGGACCGGCCGCAGCGATGATGACAAAGACCGACGCCGACATCCGCACCGTACGATTGAGCGCTCCGAGAAAAGACGCCAGATCGAGATCGCGATAGACGACGGTTCCGAGGGTAAGCGCAACCAGCGCCGTGATTGCCCCCGCCTCGACCGAGCTGAACCAGCCACCAAAAATGCCAACCACCAGGATCAGCGGAACGCTGAGCGCCAAAGACGCGCCCCATGCCGCAGCGATGAAGGCACGGATGGTAAACGGTTCATCTCCACGCTCGTGGTCTTTGGCCTTGGCGATGATCCACGCCGTCAACATGAGCAGCAAGCCGATCAGGATACCCGGCAGGACCCCCCCGGCGAACAGCGCGCCGACCGACAGATTCACAGAGCTGGCCAGCACGATCATGGCGATACTTGGCGGGATGATGCCGCCAATGGTCGAGCCGATCGCCGTGATCGCCGCCGCATAGGCCGGGGTGTACCCTTTTGCCTTCATGTCAGGGATCATGATCGTGCCTATGGTCGCGGTATCGGCCACGGCGGACCCGTTCATTCCCGCAAAGAACATGCTGGCCACAATGTTGACCTGTGCCAGCCCGCCGCGCATCCGCCCGACGATGACACGGCTGAGCCGCATGATCCGTTCGGTCACCGACGAGCCGTTCATCAGCTCGCCCGTCAGCATGAAGAAAGGAACCGCCACAAGCGGGAAATGAGCAATGCCTTCGTACATCTGATGCGGTACGGTCAGCAGCGGCGCCGCGCCCGTCAGCAGGATGTATCCCGTCGGCATCACGATCATTGCCAGCGCCACAGGAGCGCCGACCAGCACGAGGATCACAAAGCAGACCACGAGCAGGATGATTTCCATCTGGCCCCATTCCTCCCATTTCGACAATCACCGCACGGCCTTTGCGAGCGGGTTGCGATACATGTTGTATGAGCCTAAGATGCGAACATAAAGATTGTCAACAATATTGGGCGAGAGATCTAGAAGCCCCAGAACAGAGGATGGACGCCTGTGAAAGCGCTCATGAGCCATACGCCCGGAGGCCCCGAAACGCTTCGGATAGATGACATTCCTGCCCCGACACCCGCCGCAGGTGAAGTTCTGGTCAAGGTTCAGGCGGTGGGCCTCAACTTTCCTGATCTGTTGATCATAAGGGATTTGTATCAGTTCAAGCCACCCCGCCCTTTCGCCCCCGGCTCCGAAGTTTCCGGTATTGTCGAGGCCGTGGGTGACGGTGTCACCGGTCTCGCCGTTGGGGACAGGGTTCTTGCCTTCTCGGGCTGGGGCGGCCTGGCCGAACGTGTGGTTGTCGGGTCCGACAAGGTTTCAAAAATACCCGATGACATGCCATTCGAGGACGCTGCGGCCTTCATGATGACCTATGGCACATCCTATCACGCGCTCAGGGACCGCGCGGCTTTGGGCAAGGGGGACACGCTGCTGGTACTCGGCGCCTCTGGTGGTGTAGGCCTTGCCGCCGTCGAACTGGGCAAGGTCATGGGCGCACGGGTGCTGGCGGCGGTTTCATCAGAGGACAAGCTTCGCACCGCGCTGGATGCCGGGGCCGATGATGGCCTGGTCTATCCAAGAGGGGATTTCGACAAGAAGGAACTCGCAAGCCGGTTCAAGGATCTCTGTGGCAAGGCGGGTGCGCATGTCATCTATGATCCGGTAGGTGGGGACTATTCGGAACCGGCCCTGCGCGCCATCGCCTGGGAAGGCCAATATCTTGTCGTCGGCTTTCCCGCTGGTATCGCCAAGCTTCCGATGAATCTGCCGCTGCTCAAGGCCTGTTCGATCACAGGCGTGTTCTGGGGCGCCGCCGTCGAACGCAATCCCGCGCGCCATGCCGAGGCAACCGCAGAGCTGTTCGGTTTCTACACCGCTGGCAAGGTGAAACCGAAGGTCGAGGTAATTCAGGGGCTGGAAAACGCGACTGCGGCGCTGGAAAAGCTCTCTCAGCGCACCGTGCAGGGCAAGCTCGTCATCAGTCTGGGCTGAGGCGCGTCACATGCCGAAACCGCTTCACCAGTTCGACCGGCAAGAGTTGTCGACCTATCTCGCCACGCATATCGACAATTTCGGTCAGCTCGACGAGATCGAACGATTTGGCGGTGGGCAGTCAAATCCCACCTACCGGATCGTCAGTGGCCCGCATGCCTATGTTCTGCGTGCGAAACCACCCGGCCGTCTCCTGTCCTCGGCGCATCAGGTGGACCGCGAATTCCGGGTGCTCGGCGCATTGGCAGACACGCCGGTACCCGTTCCGAGGGTCTATCACCTGAGCGGCGAGCAGAACCCGCTTGGCACGATGTTCTACGTGATGGAAATGCTGGATGGCCGGATCTTCTGGGACCCGGCCCTGCCAGAACTGGTCCTCGGGGAACGCGCCGATGTCCATGATCAGATTTGTACCGCGCTGGCGCGGTTGCACGCGATTGATCCGGCATCAATCGGATTGGCCGATTTCGGTGCACCCGGCAATTACTTCTCTCGACAGCTCAGACGCTGGACAAAACAGTATCGCGAAAGCGCCGACGGATACGCGGCCGGGATTGAACACCTAATCCGCTGGCTTGAGACCCATGAACCCGAGGACGACGGGCAGGTCAGCATCGTGCACGGCGATTTCAGGATCGACAACTTGGTCTTTTCCCATGATGCCGAAACCCTGATCGGTATTTTGGATTGGGAGCTTTGCACCCTCGGCCACCCGATTGCAGATCTGGCATATTTCTGCATGTGCCTCCGGTTGCCGGAAAATGGAGTCATCAAGGGATTGGGAAAGCTGGATCGCACCGCTCTGGGCCTTCCCGACGAAAGAGCATTTGTCGAACGCTACTGCGCGCAGCGCCGGATCGACCTTCCGCAAGACTGGACGTTTGCGCTGGCCTTTTCCTTCTTTCGCCTGATCGCAATTGCAACGGGGGTCATCCAAAGGGCGCAGCAGGGCAACGCGACCAATCCCGCCAGCATGACGGAGATGCGGCAGGCGGTCGATAACCTCACGGCGCTTGCCATCGAGGTGACCCAAGGCCGGTAAGCCAATCCGCGGCTGACGCCCGACGGGCGCACCGACAAGAACCGCTGCTCGACCCATCATTTCATGATCGTATCGGTGACGGATGGCAAAACCGTGGCACCGGGCCGCGACGTTCTGGTTGTCTGCCTCTCGTTCGTGTAGCGGCCGTTTCGGTTGGTCAAAAACTCATTCGGCTCGGTCGTGGAAAGAAATTGCCAAGCCGGTCAAGCTGTGGCTTCCGCAAGACGCACAAGCGTGGATCAAGAAAGGCTTCCATACGCCGACACGTGATGCGCAACCGTGATCGATGCGTTCAGATCCAAGGTTCGGGAGGGCGCGATCACTCTCCCGAACCTGAAAATCAAAGCCATGTGCGCGCGGCCTTGTCTGCCACTCTCTTCGAGAAAAAACGCAGCGAGTTTCCGAACATCATATCCAGTGAAAACGCGATAGGCAGCGCAATCAGAATGCTTTGCCCCCAGACCCGCAGCCACAGCCACGAGACACCGAACTCCAAGAGGCTGAAGACACCCGACAACGCCATCGACATGAAGGCGGACATGACCAAAGAGCTCGCGAGCCGTTGTAGACGATCATGACGCAACATGTTCGACAACCTCCTGCATGGACAATGCCTTGGCCGCGGCGGACAGATCGGCCAGCGCGTTCGGCTCGGTGATGCGCCCGGTTTCCGCGTCATAAGCGTCATGAAAGCTCGCAACGGAAACCGCCGCCTTAAGGTCCGCGCCGAAAAACGGTGCCGAACCTTTGGCCGCGGCCAGCACGCTTCCTGCGCCCCCCGGTCCGGGAGAGGTCGCAAGGTAGACGGTCGGTTTGTTCTGGAACACTTTCTGATCGATCCGGCTCGCCCAGTCGAAGAGGTTCTTGTAGGCCGCGGAATAGGATCCATTGTGTTCGGCAAAGGATACGATCACGCCGTCGGCGGAACCGATCTTGTGGTAGAATTCTCTGGCTGCTTGCGGTTGGCCGATCTCCTTCTCGATATCTTCGCTGAAGATGGGTAGATCATAGTTGTTCAGGTCCAGGATCTCGATCTCGGCATTCGGAACCAGTGTTGCGGTAAACCGCGCCAACGCCTTGTTGATCGAGTTCTTCGTGTTACTTGCGCCAAACGCTACGATTTTCATGGGTGTTCTCCGATCGTTATTGGAAGGTTTCAGTGAATTGGATCAATACGAGGTTGCATCCGCTCTGCGTTTCCAGTTCGAGCGCATCACCCTCGATGATATCGCCAGCCTTGACCGGCTCACCATTCGCTGTGGCGTGACCGTTACTGAGAAACGCCACGAAACGATGCCCGGTACGAGCGGTTTGCCCGGGGTTCAGAAGACCGATCTGGCACGTCATCTTGCTCTCGAATGTACCATCTGACCCGCCCAGCACGGTTGTGATCCGCCCCTGTTCAAGCGCGATGTCCCGGTACTCGGGCCTGAGCCCGCGTTTCGGAGGCAGAAACCAGATCTGCACCAGTTCCGTATGTTGACCGGTCAGATTGAATTCGGCGTGTTGCAGGCCCGTTCCCGCGCGTTGCACCTGGACACCCGGCCCTGTGATGGTCGTGCCGTGGCCGATAGTGCCTTCGTGGCCAATCTTGCCGTTGGGGATAAAGCTGATGATGTCCACATTCCGATGAGGATGCATCGGCGCGCCGTCTCCGGGCTTGTAATATCCCGTCGCCAGAAAGATGAAATCTCCCAATCCATGGCTGATACCGGGGCGCTTTTCAGCGCCCGGAAAGACGCGTGGGCTCTGCACCATGCGGGTCTCGACAATACCGGCAAAGCCACCTAACGGCAGGTCATCGCGGTGAATGATGCGTATGTTTGTCTGGGTCATCTCTGTTACTCGACTGTGTCCGAGAGCAACCTAGAACCGGCAATCAGCAATTGATAATATCGTTTCTTCACTATTATGATCTAATTATTAGATCACCACGAAGGCGCGACCATGACCCTGGAACAACTGATTGTTTTAAACGCCATTGTCGAACATGGCACATTTCGCGCGGCGGCAAGCCATTTGAACAAGGCTCAATCCGCCATCAGCCATATGATGAAAAAGCTTGAAGACGAGATCGGGTTCGAGTTGCTGTCGCGCGACGCCTATCGACCATCATTGACGGAACGGGGCGAGGTGATCTACCGACATGCCACACGCGTTCTGCAACGTGTACAGGAACTCAAGTCGATCGCGGCGACGTTGCGCAGCGAGCAAGAGGCCGAAGTGGCACTGACCGTCACGGCCACTTACCCGCTGCCTCCGATCCTGTCCCTGGTCAGCGAGATGACGGCCCGGTTCCAGGCCACTCATATCAAGATGTCACGCGACAACATGGGGGGATCGCTGGAAAGGCTTCTGGCCGGAGACGTGCAGATCGCAATCTCGACGCTGGATGACGTGCCGCTGGACCGCATCGAGGCGCTGCCTCTGAAACCGGTCATGATGATCCCCGTTTCACATCCCGATTTTCCTGCCGCCCAGGACGACCGGATGAAATCGGATACCGAGATGCAAACCCATATCCAGGTTGTGGTATCCGACAGCGCTCGTTCAGCCACGCAAAGCAGGGGCATCCTGCCGGGTGGCTTGCGCTGGACGGTGTCCGACTTCGCCACCAAAAAGGAGATCCTTATAGCGAATATGGGCTGGGGCGGTTTGCCCCAGCACATGATACAGGCAGAATTGGACGAGGGTTCTTTGGTGCCGCTCAACATCGAAGGCTACCCGCCCACACGGGTTTCGCATTATGCGATGCGCAGGCGTGATGTGACGCAGGGCACGGTTGCGCAAGCCATTTGGGACAGCTTGAGGATGCCGAAGACCCAAGACGCCTGACAAGACCCCTGCGACCAAGCTTTCGGTCGGACAAGACGCCAGAAACCTGCCTTGGGGATTGCCCTTGTGCCGCTTGGTCGCTGCGGCACGATAGAAGGGCTGCACATCATTGAACGCCGTGGAGTTCGCGACGGCGAAGGGCGGCCGCTCCCAGAGATCGAAGCGCATAGCACCATCCGAGAAAATGGCCGCTCCACCTTGGCAGACGAGTGTGAACGAGGTCTTTCCCGATGCGGTTATTCTTGAGGTTTAGGCGACACGTCGCGTGGAGCAGATCACGCCGGGGCGGGAGCAACCCCGGCGTGATCCTCCTCAGGCTCAGAGCCTGGCAAGATTCCAATCACCATCTGCGGCAGGAATGCCAAAGCTCTGGCGGGAGTGGGCCCAACAGAAACGTCACAGTCGCAGCACGTGCACGGTGCAATGGGCGTGCCGAACCACCAGCGCCGCCGTCGAACCCAGAAAGAACTCCTTCATTCCCGGCCTGTGAGAGGCGAGAACGATGCAGTCTATGCCGTTGTTGTTGGCAAACTCGGTGATCGCCCGCCCGGCCGACTGGCCTTCGAGCAGAAGAGGAATGACACCGGTTTCCCCTCGCAGCCGCTCAGCCAGACTGGACTGTGCCTTGTTGTAGGATTTCTCGGAAACACCTTCGTCCATGTAGTACATGATCTGCTTGTTAGGTGGTTCATGGACATGGACTGCGGTGATTTTCCCTCCCTCGGAAGACAGGGCGCGGGCTGCCGCAAGTGCCTGTTCACTGATGCCGTGTTCCAACGAAAGAGCGACCAAAATATTGCTGTACATAGTTATCCTCGCGTTTCGGGTTTCTGTCGTTTCGCCGGCTCTCCCAGCCTGCCGCTTGTTCTCAAGTGTCATTTGTCGGGCCGGTTGCCGCGCATCCCGGAACCCAATCCGGGATGCACGATTGTTGTCTTGATCCGGCGTGCCTTGGTCTGCGTGCCTTATTTCCCCAGCAGAAGGTCAGGCAAAAACAGGGCAAGCTCGGGAACGAACGTCGTCAGCATCAGCGTTGGCAGCCAGGCAAAGATGATGAAGATCAACGTCGGCCAAAGCATCCGCGAAACCGGCTCGTCACAGACCTGAGCACCCAGATAGAGCAAAGGTGCCGTCGGCGGGGTAATGTTCGCCATGCCGAGGTTTACGCCAATGACAGCCGCAAAATGGATCGGATCCATCCCGGTGCTTTGCGCGATGGGCAACAGGATCGGCGTTGCCAGAAGAAGGCCCGAGATATCATCCATCAGCATCCCGATCAGGATCATCACGACGTTGATCATCAGCAGGATGACGATCGGATTATCGGAAACCGAATAGACCAGGTCTTTGGCCAGCTGCGGCGCGCCCTGCGCGATCAGATTGTCCGATACGATCAGAACCATGAAGATCATGACCATCACCACGCCGATGGTGACGCCCGACCCCTGGATCGTTTGAGCCAGAGTTTTCCAGGTCAGGCCGCGGTAGAAATAGATCGCGATGGGGATCGAATAAACCACTGCGATACCCGCCGCTTCGGTGGGCGTCATGATACCACCATAGATCCCGCCGAGGATGATGAGAGGCATCATCAGGGCGGGCCCTGCCAGCCGTGCCTGACGACCGAAGGTTGGCAGGAAAGGCTTTGGCCGTTCCGTCAGGTTGATACCGTCGTATTTACGCAGCATGAACTGATTGACCACGATCAGCAGCGTGATCAGGATGATCGCCGGGATCACAGTGGACAGAAAGCACTTCAGAACGTGCTGCTGAGCAACCCATCCGTACAGGATGTGGGACGAGCTTGGCGGAATCAGAAGACCAAGTGGGCTTGCGGCAACAATGAGCGCTGCCGATTGGCCCCCCGGATAATTGGCCTTTTTCAGGTGTGGCATCATGATGCCGCCGATACAGGTCAGCGTGGCGTTGGCACTGCCGGAAATCGACCCGAAGACCCCGCAAGCCAAGACGCCGGCCGCGCTGAGACCGCCCTTGATATGCCCGATGAACATTTCTGCAAGTGCGACAAGAGGCGCTGCGATCTTGCCTTTCTCCATGATACCGCCGGCAATCATGAAGAGCGGGATTGCCAGAAGAACCAGTGACCGGATCCCCGTCGAACCCGTCGGCAGGTATCCCGTGATCGATTGATCCCCGACAAGAGCGATAAAGATCAGAACCGCCCCAAAGGCCACAAAGACACTGACACCAAGAAGCAGCATCGCGCAGACGATAAGAAGACTACCGGTGATGATCATTTTGCGGCCCTCCTGGACAGGTCGGATTTCAGCGGAAGGCCAAGCCCCTTGCGGATATGAACGTAGAGGTAGGCAGCGGTGAACATCGCCATGAAGCCGAAGGCGATCATGATCCCGATCCGCCAGCTCACGAACGGAATGCGCAACACCGGGGTTGCCCGCAAACGAGGGAACGAGAAATCGTCAAGCAGCGAGACATAGCACGCGTAAACAAGAAACAGGATCACCAGCAATTCGACCATCAGCACGACAAACCCGCGCCACCAGATCAGCCGGGGGTTCTGGATCACGATCCCAAGTATGTCTGCATTGATGTGCAGATTTCGCGCCGAGGCGAGGACAGCACCGGCAAAAAAGCCGACGATGCTGATCCCCAGAAGCCATTCCTCGTAGGCAAAAAGGTCGCCGCCGAATCCGTATCTGATCACGACCACGGCGCCGAATGTGAATGCCATCAGAAACCCTGTGAACATCACGATCTGCCGCATGACCAATGCTACCAACTTCATGGGATAGCCAATGACAGCAGGCAGTTCGTCGGTGATCCTTTGCGGGCGGTTGCTTTCCTCGTCGAGGATGACCGGCGGCCGTTCGTCCAATGTACTGGACATTTTCTCCCTCCCTTCCCTTTTACGCTGCAAAGCAAAAGGGGCCGGCTGCTGTGCCGGCCCCCGCTGGTCAGTTGTTCTTGGCTGCCAGCAGACGGTCGATGATGTCCTGCCCGACGTTCTTCGCCATTGACGGCCAGACCTTTTCCTGGACATGCGCAGCCATTGCGGCTTGTTCTTCGGCGCTCAGGCTCAGGATGGTGTAGCCCTTGTCCAGCAGCTTCTGCCCAAAGACTTCGTCGTTCTCGCGATTGTACTCAAAGAAGTCGTCCGACGCCTTGCTCATTGCCGCCTGGAGGGCATTGCGCTGTTCGTCATTCAGCTTGTCCAGCGTCCGCTGCGACGCATAGAAGGTCGTCAATTCAGAGATCGAGTTGTATTCGACGAAATGCGTACCGACGTCCGACTTTGCGAAGATGGAGTAGGTTGCGGTCTTTGTGCAGCAGATCGCGCCATCGACGATGCCGGACTGGATTGCCGGAAAGATGTCACCCCAGGCCATCGTGGTAGCCTGGAAACCGAGCTCTTCGACCATCGATTTCACGACACTCGAAGACCAGACACGAATGTTCATGCCCTTGTCTTCGAAAGTGTTCCAGTTGGTCGGTTCCTGCGTGGCAACGATTCCGACGAAACCTTCCGGGTTCTGGGCCATGATCTTGACCCCATATTCCCCGGTAATTTCTTGCAGGATCTTGTTATACTCGGAATCCATGTTGCGCATGATGTTGTTCATGTCGTCCCAGCCGCTCACAAGGAACGGCATCGAAAGGAACTCGAGCCGCGGATCGGTATCCGCATAGATAAAGGCAGCGGCCAGATCGATATTGCCGCGCGCCACGTCCTCGAACAGTGCCTCGCCCGAGCCGAGCTGGTTTGCCGGAAAGACTTCGATCGTCAGTCCGACATTCGCTGCCGCGACGTCGGCCGCGACCTGCTCCATCATCTTCGTGCCCTGATGGTCGATCGGGAAAACGCCGGCAAAGCGCAGCTTGATGTCATCTGCGGCTGCCGCGGTCGACATCACTGCGCCGATGGCGCCCGCAATCACGACGTTCTTGATCTTGTTCAAACTCATTTGGGTTTGTCCTCCTGTTGGCGAGTTGCGCCCGTCCCATGACGGGCAATGATTTGCTCAAGACAGCAAATTTCTGGGATCTTCGAATTTGTGAGTAATGGTGCGGAGCGCCGTGTTGGCCCCGTTCA
Organism: Ruegeria sp. YKSF070; assembly: GCF_059612725.1. Classification (NCBI taxonomy): domain Bacteria; kingdom Pseudomonadati; phylum Pseudomonadota; class Alphaproteobacteria; order Rhodobacterales; family Roseobacteraceae; genus Ruegeria; species Ruegeria sp. YKSF070. The sequence goes on from NZ_JBXWRD010000029.1 coordinate 19,975, forward strand.
CCAGGCGGTCATTCCGGGGCAATGCCGCCTTGGGGCCGCTGTCAGCCAAAGACAGGGCACGCGGCAGGGTCACTTTGTCAGCGACACAGACCGAGGTGAGAGCGACACTATCCGGCGCTTTGGCGATGCAATATCGCACGACACCATTCACCACATGAGAAGGGTCGGCACGATTTGTCGCCTTGGACTTGGCAACGGCAACCGCTTGGCCCAATGTCTGCACGCCTACCAGCGGGACCCGCCCGGACCGCGCACCTGTCACGGGCTTGAAGACCGGTTGGGTTTCTTCTTGTTGTGGCGAAGCAGAGATTTGGCCACGCCTGTCGTGTCCGATCAAATCGATCGGGGGGGCATCTTTCATGATCTGGGTCCTTCTGGGAAAATCAGTCAGGGGTCATGGCAGGTCCGCCAGAACCTCGCCCAGTGTTTGGCACAGAGTTACGATTTCGGGCTCAGAGATGATCAGCGGCGGAGACAACGCGATGATGTCTCCGGTGACGCGGATCATGATCCCAGCGTCCCAGGCCCGTTTCATTGCCTCGTAGGCCCGCGCTCCCGGTGCGCCATCACGCTGCGCAAGTTCAATGGCACCGACCAGCCCCAGGTTCCGAATATCCATGACATTCGGCAAACCTTTCAGCGCATGCAGCTGTTCCTCCCAAACCCGCGACAACAACGCAGCACGCCTGAAGAGATCGTTTTGTTCGTAGCTCTCAAGCGTTGCCAGGGCCGCCGCGCAGGCCATCGGGTTGGCCGAATAAGTATAGCCGTGGAACAGTTCGATAGGCGCATCCGCGTTTTCCATGGCGGAATTGTAGATTTCGTCGCGCACGATCACGGCACCCATCGGGATGACGCCGTTTGTGAGCCCCTTCGCAGTGGTGATGATATCCGGGGTAACCTCGAAATACTCCGCAGCCGTGGCCGCGCCCAAACGGCCAAAGGCGGTGATCACCTCGTCGAAAATCAGGAGGATACCGTATCGGTCACAGATTTCGCGCAGACGTTTCAGATAGCCTTTCGGCGGCAACAGAACGCCCGTCGAGCCCGCCATCGGTTCGACGATCACTGCCGCGATGGTCGAGGCATCATGCAGGGCGACAATACGCTCCAGATCATCGGCAAGCTCTGCTCCATGAGCCGGGCAGCCACGCGAGAAAGCGTTACGCTCAAGGTCATGCGTATGCGGCAAATGATCGACGCCCGTCAGCAATGACCCGAAATACATCCGGTTCTTGACAATCCCGCCGACGGAAATGCCACCAAAGCCGGTCCCGTGATAACCGCGCTCCCGTCCGATCAGCCGAGTCCGCGACGCATCGCCCCGCATCCGGTGGTAGTGCAGTGCGATCTTCAGTGCAGTATCGACCGATTCAGACCCGGAATTGGTGAAGAATGCGTGGTTCATGCCTTCGGGCATCAAGGCGGTCAGCCTTGAGGAGAGTTCGAATGCCTGCGGATGCGAGAATTGAAAACTCGGCGCATAGTCCAGCTCTTGGACCTGGCGCTGCAAGGCCTCTACAATCAACGGATCGCGATGCCCAGCGTTGACGCACCAGAGACCGGCCGTACCATCCATGACCTTCCGACCGTCGGCGCTGGTATAAAACATGCCTTCGGCAGACTGGATCATCCGTGGGTCGCGCAGGAAATCGCGATTTGCCGTGAATGGCATCCAGAACGATGTCAAAGTGTTGCGCTTATCGAGCACCGGAAATCCCTCTTGGTGAATTTTAATATTGTTGACATGTTTGCAGATGCGCCGAATGCTGTGCAGCCGGTTTTGTAGAGATCTCTAAGGCGTTGAAAACTTGGGAGTGCGAAACTATTCTGCTTTTGATCGAAAGCAGGAAAGCGCCTTGGGAGAATCCGTCACATCAGATTTGGAAGTTGCACGGCGATTGCGATTGATTCGAACGTCGAAGGGTTTGAGTCAGCGTGAAATGGCCAAGAGAGCAGGCGTCGGCAGCGGTACGATCTCACAGATCGAAAGTGCCTCGACCCAACCGTCAGTAGCGCTTCTCAAGAAAATCCTTGCCGGTGTTGATGTGAATCTGGGTTTTTTCTTCAGCTTCGAGTTGAAGGACGACGAAGGCTTCTTTTTTCCCCATAGCGGTATGCGCGACCTTGGCTCTCACGGTATTTCCTACCTTCTCGTCGCGGGTGAGCGGCGGAATCGCAAGCTTCAGATGCTGATAGAAGAATATGAAGTCGGTGCAGAGTCCGGCCGGACCGCGCTTTCGCACGAGGGCGAGGAATGCGCGGTGGTCATCGAGGGCAGGCTTGAGGTTACTGTCGATGGCCAATCCCGTGTTCTGGGACCCGGGGACGCTTACTATTTTTCCAGCATCCTTCCCCATCGGTTCCGTAATGCAGGTGACACCGCCTGCAAGGTGATCAGCGCATGCACACCATCCTCGTTTTAGGATAAACACCTGTGCGTTCGGTTTTCACGCTGGCAACTCTACCCGGTCGATATCGGGCTACTCGTCCAGATAATCTCGACATTGACAGCACCCGCTGAACCTTCGCTCAGGCTGTGATTGCGACAAGATCGTCGCCGGTCCACCTGCCCGGCAGGCCAAACGACAATCGCATCCGGGATTCGACCGCTGGGCTGGAAATGGCGACGGTCTATGCCGCGCTGGGATCAGCGGTGTTGGTGGTCGAGTTCATGGACCAGATCGCCCCCGATGCCGAGGCCGTTCGTATCCTGCATACGGCGCTATAAGCGGATGGTATCACCCTGCATACCGGTACCAAGGTTGCCTCTGTCAAGGCGACCAAGTCGGCGCTGACACTGACATGCCAACATGCGTTCGAAGGCGCGATCAGGGCTGACGCCGTCATTCAAGCGGTTGGGCGCAGCGCCAGTGGCGACAAGATCTCGGTGACAAAGGCCAATATCGAGGTCATCGACCGGGGCGTCATCCCGGTCGATGGCTCGTGCGTCACCTCGAACCCGGCGATCTTTGCGATTGGCGATGTCACCGGCGACCCAATGTTGGCGTATCGCGCCACCGTTCACGGATTTAACGCCAGAGGATCGGGCTAATGTATTTTGTCCTCATGTCCCGAAATACGCCCTGTTCAGATCATCGTCCTCCATCAACTCCTCGGGCGTGCCACTGATGCGCAGATGGCCGGTTTCGAGGACATGGACCCTGCGCGCGAGCGACATCGCGAAGTTGATGTTCTGTTCGGTGATCAGAATGGTCAGCCCGTCCTCTTCATTCAGACGACGCAGTGTCTGGGCAATCTCCGAGCAGACCTTGGGAGACAGGCCAATCGTGGGTTCGTCTACCAGCAGAAGCCGCGGAGAGGTCATCAAGGCCCGGCCCACGGACACCATCTGGCGTTCGCCGCCGGATTGGGTCGCGGTTTCCTGATTGGCGCGGGCCTTGAGAACGGGGAACAGTTCGTGCACATGGGCCAGGTTGCGGGCGATGTCGTCGCGGGCGGTGTAGCCACCTACCAGCAAGTTGTCCTCGACCGTCATGAAGGGGAACAGATGCGCCCGTTCAGGCGCGTAGCCCACGCCCATCTCGACGATTTCGGACGAGCGGCGCCCAACCAGGTTCTGCCCGTCCAGCCGGATCGCACCGGTATTCGAGACCATGCCCATGATCGAATCCATCAGTGTGGACTTGCCCGCACCATTGGTTCCGATCACCGCGACGATATCCCCCTTGTCGACCGAGAACGAGACGTCATGCAGCGATTGCGCCCGTCCGTAGAAAGCCGAGAGATTTTCGATTTCCAGCAATGCCATTGCGTGCCCCCTCAATGCCCCAGATAGGCCATGCGCACGGCCTCGTTGCTCATGACCTCCTGATAACTGCCCTGGCAGACGAATGTGCCCTGCGTCATCGCGATGGCGCGGTCGATCAGAGGTTCGAGCGAACGCAGATCGTGGCTGACGATGACATAGGTCAGCCCCTCTTGCCGCTTCTCGTTGAGCAGGCCAGAGATTTGCGAGATCTCGCCCGCTGTCAGTCCGGCGAACACCTCGTCCAACAGCATGACCTCGGGCCGGGTCGCCAGGGTTCGCGCCAGTTCGAGCTTGCGCAGGTCTCCCATGCTCAGCTCTGCCGGGTCGCGGTGCAGGTCCGCTTCGCTCAGCCCGACCGACCGGGCCAAGGCGACTCCCTCCTTGTGGTCAAAGGGCGACAGCAGCATGCCCAGGATCGAATCCGGCATCAGTCCGACCTCGATATTGGCCAGCACGTCCATGTCCGCAAAGGGGCGTGGCACCTGGTAGGTCCGCGCGACGCCCCGGCGGATACGTTTGTGGGTCGGCAGGCGCGTCAACTCCTCGCCATGCAAGCGGATCGAACCGGAATTGACCTTGTGCTCGCCCATGATCAGGGAAAAGATCGTGGTCTTGCCTGCTCCGTTTGGACCGATCAGCCCCACGCTTTCGCCCTTGTCCACCGCGAATGACATGTCATTTGTGGCCACCAGCCCGCCAAAACGCTTCACCACATGTTCGAGTTCAAGGATCGTGCTCATGTGCGGCCCCCGGTCAATCCGGCGCGGCCCTGCCGGATCACTTCGTAGAGGCCTTTGGGCTGATACATATAGAGCACCAGCGCAATGCTCCCATAGATGAAGTATCGCTCGGCCCCTGGCAGGACGGGCCGGAGGTATTCCAGCAGGAAGGTCAGGAAAAATGCTCCGCCCAGGGGGCCGATGATCGTCGAGGCCCCACCCAGAAGGGCGGCCACGATGATGGTGAATAGAAAGTTGATGTCGAAGAGCGCTCGCGGTGCGATGGAGCCCAGATAATGCACGTAGAAGGCGCCGCCAATTCCGGCGACTCCGGCGCCGACGGTAAAGGCGAACAGCTTCAGCTTGGTGGTGTTCAGGCCTGAACCTTCAACCGCTTCCTCGTTCATGCCGATGGCTGACAAAGCCGTGCCGAGTCGGGTTTTCATCATCGCCCACAGGGACATGGCGATCACCCCCATCAACCCGAGCGAAATATAATAGTTGTTCTCAGCGCCCCTGATCAGGGTCTCGACCCCCGAAATGCCGCGCGTGCCGCCGGTCAGATCGGGGCGGATCACCTGCACCAACTGATACATCAATTCCATGAAGGCCAGTGTGACCAGCGCGAAATAGGTGCCCTTGATGCGTAAGGCCGGCAGGAAGAAAAGGATTCCCGCTCCCATCGTCACCACAACGGCAATCGGGATCGAGTATCCCAAAGGCACGTCGAAACGATAGCTCAGGATCGCGCTGGTATAGGCCCCGATACCGATCAGAAAGGGGTGGCCGAAACTGATATAGCCGGTGCGCCCTGACAGCACATCCCAACTCATGGCGAAAATCGCCAGGTAATTGGCAAAGATGATGGTGCGCAGCGTCCCCTTGCCGACCAGTTGCGGCAGCAAGGCCATGCCACCGAGGAACAGCGCCCAGTAAAGCATATGTTGCCATTTGATTGCGGGTGTCATGTCAGAGCTCTCCCCGTCCGAACAGCCCTTTGGGCATCAGAACCAGCACCGTGATGATCAACAACATGGTGAACACGCCGCGTAGCTCGGCCGCGATCAGCGTCGTCGAGATGATCTCCATGAAGCCGATTATATGGGCGACGATCAGCGTGCCTATGATCGACCCGATGCCGCCGACGATCACCACGGCCACGGCAATGATCAGGGGCGCCACCCACATCGACGGCGAAAGCTGCGTGTAAGAGGCGAAGAAAACGCCCGCCACAGCGCCCAAAGCGCCCGACAGCCCCCATGTGATCATGTTGATCCGGTCCGGATTTATGCCGGAGAGCGCTGCGCCCTTCACGTCCATGCTGACCGCCGAAATGGCGCGCCCGACATGAGTCCTTCGCACAAAATGATAAAGCCCGATCAGGATCACCCAGCTGGCGATGGTCGCCGCCAGAATGTTGTAGGTGACCGTCGCCCCGCCGACCCGCCAGACCCCGTTGACGATGGGGTGCATGATTTTCGGACTGTCGTTGAACACAAGGACGATGCCCGCCTGGATCACCACTGCAAGGATCAGCGTCGAAATTTCCACGGCAACCGGGTCCGATTTCAAGGGCTTCACGATCAGACGGTGTTTCAGAAGTCCGGCAAGAATGCCGACCGCGACAGCCACCAGAATCCCGGCGATCTTTGGAAAGCCCAAGCTTTGCACTACCCAGAAATAACTGTACCCGCCCAGCATCAGATAGGCGCCATAGGCGAGGTTCAGAACGCGCCCGACGCTGAAGATCATGGTGAAACCGATGGAGATCAGCGCATAGAGGCCGCTCAGCAGCAGGCCCTGGATCAGGATCTGGCTCATGAGGTCATCCTTTGGGAAAAGTCATCGTCATCGATCCGGGGGCGTGACGAAAACGCCCCCGGACCAGCGAGGGGTCACTTGACCCAGCTTGGGACCTTGAATTCGCCGGTGGCGTATTTCGGTGGATAGACAACGGCGTTCGTGCCGTCCTCGTACCACTGGATCACCACCATCGACGGCGCGCCATCGTCATAGGGCGGCGTAATGTCAAAGCGGATGTTGTGCGGATAGGTGCGCCCGGTGCGCGGCTCCACCTCGCCCGGTTGCCAAAAGCCGTAGCGCAGCCACATCTGGCCATCCCGTTCCAACACGATGTCCTGTTTCTCCATCGCCTCGACCCAGGTCGTGTTGTTGAACCCGCCCGCCTCTTCGGCAGCTGCAAATGCCTGGTAAATGCCGTGATAGGCGTTGAACCCGTTGAAATGGGGGAATTTCGGACGGCTGTCGCCAAACCGCTCCACGTATTTGTCAGCAAATGCCTTGCTTACGGGGTCCAACGCGAAGCCGACCGAGGGCACCGGCGACAAGGTCGAGATGCCACCCCCGGCGCCGCCGGTGTCTTCCCAGTATTCCTGGCCAAGTGCCGCCACGTTGACCCCGGTCATTGCCTTGGGCACCTGCAACTTCACGTATTGCGAGCTGACCACCTGCGAGTTGACCGACGAGATGATATAGATGAAATCCGCCCCGCTATCCACGGCCCGGTTGAAGATCGGCGAGAAGTCGACCGTCGCCACGTCATAGACGATGGTGTCCACCACCTCGATGCCCGCTTCGGGTGCCAGCAGCTGACTGACCAGCCCGTTGATGGCGCCGCCGAACGCGGTGTCTTCCTGAAGGATCACCACCGATTTCCAGCCCATCTGACCGGCCAGCACGTCTTTGCCGAAATCGATATAGAGTGTCGCCAACGCCTCGTCAGAGGCGACATTCATGAAATAGGGTTTGTAGTCGTCATAGTCCTCGACCAGCTTGTCGATGATGCCGATATAGCTGGTCCAGGTGTCCAGGGTCGGGATCTGATACTCGACCATACGCGGCAGCCAGCCAAGGCTCACATCGTCGATCGACCCGGATATGATGAAATCGACCTCTTCGGTTTCGGCAAGGTACTCATAGGCCTTGATGCCCTCGGTCACGTCCTCGCCGGTATCGGCCTCGATCAGGGTAATCTGCTGACCGCCAAGAACGCCTCCCCTGGCATTCAACTCGTCGATAGCGATCTGTGCCCCGCGCAGCGTGCTGCGACCCGCGTCGGATGCAAGCGATCCGATGAACCCCACCTTAACGTCCGCAGCGGCGATCCCGGCGCTCATCAAGCAGGCGAGCGAAACCGAACTCAGCCACAGTTGCGTGTTCCAATTCATGTTGATCCTCCCAGAGATGTGTATTCCGTATACAGTACACGGTATCCCAATTCAGTCAATCCTTGCATCCGCCGTGGAGAAAATCGTGACGCAGCCTGACGGCACACGGGCCCATCGAGAGTGCGAAGGGGTCAACCCTGACACGGCAACTCGAAAAGTCCCGCCATCGATTCGGCGAACCGCACACCTTCGGCGCCGCCATCGCAACTTGATCTCGCTTCGGCCAGCAGACCGGGCTCGACGGTATCGGCAAGCACCGCCAACATGCCCTGCATGTAGTCTGGGGTGATCTCGGGTGATGCTGGATGGTGAATACATGCGCTCCGATGGAATAGGCGCTGATGTCGGCCAGCAGATCATTGCCAAGCGTTATCGTGCCCTCGGGCAGACGGGTGACGATCTCGCTATGCGCGCGCCAGAAACGCATATCCTCCAGCCGGGGCTGCATCCAGAGCATCGGCGAAGCGGCTGGCAAACTCAGACACATCGGCGTCGCTCAGAAGAATAGATATTTTCATCGGTGGCCTTGCGGTGATGGCTTGACACTCGCGGCCGGTCAGGGCCCGCCAAACCAAATGCCCGGATGTCTTGTTCCGCTCCGCCGGGCGGGGCGAACAGGGGTGGCTCAGGTCAACGGAATCGTACCATTCTCGTCATGGATCACGGCGTCGACCATGATTTCCACAACCATGCCCGGCGTGGTCAGCCCGGCCTCGACCGCCGCCATGACCGGATTAATGCCTTTGAAAGTCTCGCCATGGGCACGAACCAGCCCGGCTGCCCCCGTGGCCATGTCGGTCAGGAACCCTGTTGTACGCACAACGTGGCGCATCTCGGCGCCCACCTCCTCCAGCGCCTCGCGAATGCGGCCAAAGATATAGACCGACTGCGCATAGGCATCCCCAGGCGCGTGCAGTTTGCCGTTGGGTTCGATGGCGGTGGTGCCCGCAACCCAGACAAAGGGACCGACACGCTTTGCCCGAGCATAAGAGCCCACCTGTTCGAACCTACCGCCCGAGAAATAGGTTGCCTTGGCCATCATTCCGCCAGCCTATTGCGGATCGCCTCGGCCGCAGCCTTGAGCGCGGCCAGTTCGTCCGGCAGGAGTTTCATTTCATCCACGCTCACCAGCCCGGACTGACCCAGATGACAAGGCACCCCCAGCACCACGCCGTCGATCCCGTATTCACCTTCCAACATGACCGAGACCGGCACCGTTCCTGCGCGCGCGCCGCGAATGTGGTCCATCACCTCGACCGAGCTGTGCGCTGGTGCGATCACCGCTGATCCGGTTTTCTTGAGGGCCACGACCTGGCCGCCGCCTGTTATCGCATCCTTGACGCAGGCGGCGATCTTTTCCTCGCTTAGGAACACGTCCAAAGGCCGCCCCTTTATGCGCGAGGCCGACACGATCGGCGCCATCTCCTCGCCATGACTGCCTAGCGTCACCGCCTCGACATCCGCAGTGGTCACGCCCGCAGCCATGGCCAGCGCATTGCGAAAACGCGAACTGTCCAGCGTTCCCGCCATGCCCAGCACCTGGTTGCGGGGAAACCCGGTCGCGCGCAGCATCTCGAAGGTCATTTCGTCCAGCGGATTGGTGACGACGATAACGATAGCGTTCGGCGCATGGGCAGCGATTGCCGCACCCGCGGCATGGATCACCCGGCGGTTCACGTCGATCAGGTCGGCGCGGGTCATGCCCGGCTGGCGCGGTCGCCCCGCCGTGACCAGTACCACATCGGCGCCTTCGACCAGGGACAGCGAGGTGCCGCCATTGGCCCGTGCCCGCGAGCGGGTTACGCCGCTGGCGTGGTTCATGTCCAGTGCCGTCGCCTCGGCGACGCCCGGTGAAATGTCGATCAGGGTCAGTTCCTCGGCCATGTCCGCATTGGCGCACAGATGCGCCGCGTTGGCGCCAACGCCACCTGCACCAATAAAGGCGATCTTGCGGAACCGGCGCGGCCGGTGACTGATCCGGTTCGACGGAGCCACCCATTTTGGCGAGCGCCGCCACAGCGCCCGGCGCGCGGCGGTGTTGCCGTCGGTGCGCACCGCAAGCGGTTTTTCCAACGGCCCGACCACCAGTGCAATGCCAAGGCGATCAGCCTGATCCCTGGCCTCGGAGGTCACGATGTCCCCCGGCAGGACCTCGATCATATTACGTTGGCGCTTGCGCGCCTCGGCGACCGTTTCGGCCCCTATGACGCGCCGCCTGCTCATTTCCGGGCGGTCCCGTCAATGGCCTCGATCGCAGCCGAAGCTGCCTCCAGCGCGTTCTTTACATCATCCTCTCCGCCCGAGACGAAGAGACGCCCGAATTTGCCCACCGCGCGCACCTCGACGATGTCGATATTGGCGGCTTTTTCGGCCTCGTTGGCAGCCTGCGTGATATAGGCGGCCGGTTCACATTCCACGATGCCCAGGGTCTGACCCGGCACGATCAGCGAGCCCTTGCGCCACTTGTTCAGAAGCTGCGCCTGATAGGGTTCGACACTGGTGATCAGCTGGGTCGAGGCGACGGTTGGTTTGATCCGGTCCGACATGCTCTGACCAAGCTCGGCCAGGATCGCATCGCGGGCCGCCGTCACTTCGGCGTTGGAACTGGACCGCAGGATGAAGAACCCGAACTCACGCTCGACCAGTTGCGTTGTGGTTTCCACCGACGACGCTTTGAGCGCCCGGTCGATCAGGGTAAACACTCCGTTGCCCGGCGCGAATTCACCGATCAGCACCGTATCGCCGGCCAGCGGAACCGACCCCTGGACGGTGGCACCGTTGAAAGCCGCGAATTTCGGTTGAAGGTTGTCGATCTGCACAAGCGCGCGAATGGTGATAGCCATTTATCAAGCTCCGTAATCTTCATAGATGTCGCGCCAGGGCCGGTTCTCGTAGGCCACGCGCTTGATGTTGATCAGGTGCAACGCCGTCACGTTGTCCGATGTGATCGAGCCCGACCATGTGCCGGTGCCCAGCATGAATGAGGGTTCCAGATCGGTGGAGTAGCCCATGCCACCCAGGATGCCTGGCGTGTTGACCAGGATGCGGCCCGTCGGAATGCGGCTGAACTCGGCCACGATCGAAGGATCGTCGGAATGGATGATCGACGAATGCCCCCAGCCCTCGAACTTGGCGATGCGCTCGGCGATGTTGACGCCTTCCTCGCTGGTCGGCGCCTCGAAGAACGCCAGCACCGGGTTCAGCTTTTCAGCCGTCAACGGACGGTGCCAGCCGATCTCGGATTCCTCGCTGACAAGGCAGCGCGTGTTGGGCGGCAGCGAAATACTGGCCTGACGGGCGAGGCTTTCGGGGCTTTGTCCCACGTTGCTCGGGTTCATCGCGTGCTTGCCGGAAAAGATAACCTTGGCCAGCCGGTCGGCCTCTTGCGGTGTGCAGAAATAGGCACCGCGCATCTTCATCTCCTGGCGCAGCTCCCGGGCGATCTCCTTGTCCGCCACCACGGCCTGTTCGCTGACGCAGGCGGTACCATAGTCGAAGCATTTAGAGGTGATGATCTGCTCGGCCACTTCGCCCAGCATATGCGCCTTGGATTTGTGGACATAGCAGGGCACGTTGCCCGCCCCCACTGCCAAGGTCGGCTTGCCCGAGCTATAGGCCGCCTTGACCATCGCCGGCCCACCGGTGGCCATGACAACGCTGGTACGCTTGTGCCGCATCAGTTCGGCGGTGCCTTCCAGTGTGACTTCCTCCAGGCACTGGATCAGCCCTTTGGGGGCACCCATGCTCTCGGCGACGTCGGCAAGTATCTTGACCGTCTCGATCCCCGATTTCAGGCCGCGCGGATGCGGCGCGCAGACGATGGCGTTGCCGGCTTTCACTGCGCTCAGCACCTTGTAGATGATGGTGGAATTCGGGTTCGTCACCGGGATCAATGCAGCCACCACCCCCATCGGCACCCCGATAGCCGCGATCTTGGCGGCATCGTCGCGCCACAACACGCCCAGTGTCGTAATCTCGCGCAGGTAATCGGCCACCGACAGGGCATTGAAAAGGTTCTTCACCCGCTTGTCGGGCACGTTACCGTATCCGGTTTCCTCGACCGCCAGCACCGCCAGCCGCTCGGCCTCGGGTTCGATCGCGCGTGCCATGGCATCGACGATTTCGTCGATCAGCTTGGGGTCGGTGCCCAGAAACTTGTTGTAAGCTTCCCACGCCCGTTCGACGGTGCGGCGGGCGCTGGCGATGGATTTGAGATCCTTATCCATGGAGGCCCCCGTTCAGAATTGCATCAAACTGGAGGCGCGCTGCGCTGACATCCGTCGCCGTTACGCCGATTGAGTTGAGACTGCGCCCGGCTCCGCGCAGGTCGCGCTCGAGCACGGTCATGGCCAAGTCGATCATTGCCCGCGTCATCGGCACATTGCGTCCGGTCAGATCGGCTGCCGACACCAACGGGATCAGAGACCCGATCACCCCGGCGCGCAAAAGCTCCTTCGCCTCGGCGCTGTCGGGAATCTGCCGGGCGCCCGCGCCGCGCAGATTACCCGCGACCCTTTGTGTGGCTGCCACCGCGTCCTCGAGACCGCGCACGCCAAAATCTGCGGCTACGGCGACACGTTCTTCCCAAAGCCGCGCGATCACGGCCTGATGCGCTGCGCCGATCAGAGTGCGGAAAGTCGCGTTTTCGGCCAACGGCACGCCACCTTGCTGCACCAACGGCGCACCGTCGGAGGCGGCCGGACCACCAATCAGCAGTGCCGGAAGCTCGACCGCCGCACTGGCGTCGTCAAAGCCGGAATGCACGCACGAGAGTTCCGCACTGGCGTTGGGAAACAAGGGCTTCAACCCGGAAAGCACGTCGGAGCGACCCTGGGGGAGAGTCGCCACCGGAACCGGACCGCAAGCCGACAGGACCAGCGCCGACCTATCCCGCTGGATCCAGTAGGGTGCACCGCCGCATTCAACGATGGTCACATCGGCGGCACAACCGCCTGTCTGCAACAGCCAGGCCACCTCGACAGCGCCCAGAGAGCGGGCGTTGGGCAGAACCAGGACCTGCCCGTCCCGCAGATGATCCGCAAGAACCATTGCATAGGTGCGCTGCTTGTGGAGCGGACCGGTCAGCAGGATCAGTTCGGCCCCGGCTACGGCCTGATCCAGCGCCGCAGTGGTGCGGATGGATGGCCCCGAGGGCTGGTTTACATGGAACGAACCAATCGGGCCCTCGCCACGCAGGGTCACGCTGCCGGCGCTCCGCAAGTCGTCCAGTTCCTGCCCGTAAGCCGAAAAGAGAGTGACCTCCCGGTTTTCCGCAAGGGCCAGAGCAGCATACATGCGCGCATCGTCCCCGCCGCCCAGCACGGTCACCCGCGTCAGGGCGCGACCTGGGGTTGCGGCGCGGGTACTTGTCCGGCTGCTCACCGTGTTCGCGAATTCTTCAAATCCAGCAACGCTCATCTGTCACCTGCGCATGGGAAGCGGGTCGGCGAACTGACTGTCCGCCGCCTTGCCACTTCAGCTCTTGTTTCGGGTTCAGTCGGCGCTGCCGCCGCCAAGCGCCGAAAGGAAGCTTTCAAGTTCCTCATGCGGGCGCGCGATGACATGAACGGCAACCACTTCGCCGACCTTGTTGGCGGCAGTGGCACCGGCATCAGTTGCGGCCTTGACCGCTCCCACTTCGCCCCGGATCAGCGTCGAAATCAGGCCGCCGCCGGATTTGGTCTGACACACCATGGTGACACTGGCCGCCTTGACCATCGCGTCCGCCGCTTCGATCGACGCAACCAGGCCACGGGTTTCAATCATTCCCAGGGCGGTCTGCCCTGCAGCCGTTTTCTGAGCCATGCTCATTTCTCCTTTGATGTAGCTGTCTTTTCTGTTTGGTTCAGACCGACACGGTGTCGATCACTGCAATCAGCGTTGCATCGACCGGAAGACCGGCCGCGCCCGCGGGTATTCGTGCCGAGGAACCCTGCACCATCAGACACAGATCGCCGCGCCCGGCGCCGACCGTGTCCACGGCGACCAGCGAAGGTTCGATCACCTTGCCCCTGGCATCCTGGACGTCGACGATCAGCAACTTGTGACCCGACAGTCCGGCCGCCTTGGCCGTGGCCGTAGCCGTTCCGATGACACGAGCAATCCGCATCAGAAATTCCTCATGTAACGGTCAATCTCGACCTGCGTGACCTGTTGGGCAAAGAACTCGACCTCGCGCTCCGCCTGCTGGATCAGGATCAGTTTGCGGTCTTCACCCATCACGCGGGTCATCAACTCACTGTCCTTGGCCGCGGCAATCGCGTCGGGCAGGTTCAACGGCAGTGGATCGGCGCCTTCGAACTCATAGGCGTTGCCCATGCAGGGCTCGGTCGGACGCAAGCCCTGTTCGATCCCGTCAAGGCCGGCCGCGATGTCACAGGCCAACAGGTAATACGGGTTACAGTCGGCCGAAGCATCCCGCTTTTCGATCCGGACCGCGCTGGCATCGCCTTCGATCACCCGCAACCCGACGGTGCGGTTATCATAGCCCCAGCTGTTGTTGGTCGGGCAGAAGGTATAGGGCTGACGGCGGCGATAGGCGTTGGGCGTACTCGACCCGGCCAGCGCGATCTCGGCCATGTGCTTTTGCAGACCAGCCAGGAACGACAAACCGGTATCATTCAGCTTGCCATCGTTTGAAAACGCGTTCCTGCCGTCTTTCCACAAAGAATAGTGGGTGTGGAACCCACTGCCCGATTGATCGATGAAAGGCTTGGCCATGAAGGTTGCCATATAGCCTTCGGACTGTGCTAGCTGCCGTACAAGCGAGCGGAACATGATCACCTGATCGGCCGATTTCAGCGCCTCGTCATAGCGGATGTTCACCTCGACCTGTCCTGGTCCGTATTCGGGGTTGGACTGCTCGATGGCGATGCCCATCTCGTTGATCTGCTGACGGATCGGCCCGAGAACGTGCTCCAGCCGAGCCGCGCGGGCCAGACTATAGACCTGAATTCCCGTATCCTTTGGTCTCAGCGTTTCGGGATCGAGAAGGTAGAATTCGAGCTCTGTTCCGGTCTTGACCTCGAACCCCATTCTTGCGGCCCTTTCGACCTGAGCCACCAATGCGCCGCGCGGGTCGATCGGAACCGGCTTGTGGTCCATTCCTTCGGCCCGTGCCATGCAGAAGGCCACACCGGGTTCCCACGGTGTCGCCACCGGCTTGGTCAGCGGGAACATGTGCATGTCAGGATAGCCATTGTCGAAATTGACATAAGGCGTGTCCCAGACATCCGACGTCATATCCAGCGCCAGAAGAGCAATCGAAAGCGCATTGCCGCTCTTGCACGTCGTTTCCCAATGGCTGGCGGGAATGCGCTTTCCGCGCATGATGCCATTTAGATCGCCCATGCCAAATGCCACCGTATGAGTGCCAGGCGGCAAGCTGTAATCCTGTTCGCTCAATATTTTTTCCTCCCGGTTCGCGACAAAAGTCTTTTGCGCTCACGTTATGTATACTGTATACAGAATGCAGCACCGTGCAAGAAGAAAGTTGGACGAGATGAAAAAACCCCAAGCAATCGTTGCCGGCGGGGGAATTGCCGGCCTCATGACCGCTGTTTCCCTGGCCCGCCGTGGCGTTCAGGTCGAGTTGATCGACCGATGGGAACCCGGCCACGCCCGCGCCACGTCCTCTGACTACAACCGTGTGATTCGCGCCATTCACGGCAAGGATCATTTCTATACCCGCTGGGCGCGCGAAGCGCGGTTGCGATGGCTCGAGCTCGAGCAGGAAACCGGGCAGAAACTCTATTACGAATGCGGAGCACTCATTCTTGCGACCGAGGGGCATTGCGCCTGGGAAGACAACACCTGCGCCACCTTCGACGCACTTGGCGTGCCCTATCACACCTATCGCCCCGATGATGTCAGAACCTTCTTTCCGCAGTTCGATCCGAAGGGGATCAAATATGCGATTCATGAACCCGAGGCCGGCATGATCATGGCGCATCGCGCCCTGATCACGGCTGTGGCCCTGCTCAAGCGGCTGGGTGGCACGATCCGGCGCGGGCATGTCACCACGGACGCGGCCGAACGCCCCTGTCTGGATGGCAAGCCGCTGGAGGCGGATCTGGTCGTTGTGGCCACCGGTCCCTGGATGGCCGCCATGTTCCCGCGCACGGTCAAGCCGATCTCGGTCGTGGCCGGGGTGAACGTTCTCTATCACTCAACGCCGGACGGTTCGGAACTCTTCGACCAAAGCCGGATGCCTTGCTGGATCGACCACGGAAAAGGCAGCTTCGGCCTGCCATCCGTCGAAGGCTCGGGTGTCAAGGCTGCGGTCGTGATCCCCGACCAGATCGACCTGGACAACGACGAACGGCTGATCCGGCAAAAGATGATTTCGCGCACCCGGCAATACATTGACCACCGCCTGCCCGGATTGAAGGGGCAGCGCGTTGTGGACAGCAAGTTCAACCAGATCATCATCACGCCCGACACCCACTTCATCCTGGACTTCCACCCCGAGCATAAAAACGTGCTGCTGGCCGGTGGATGTTCGGGGCACCTGTTGAAGCATGGGCCTGTGTTCGGCGAGTTTGCCGCCGGTGTCGGGCTCCGCGATTTCGGAACTCCGGACCGGTTCAAGCTGGGACCGCGCAAGAAGCTTTCTCCGAACGAAAGCCCTTCGGGGAGATAAAGCACCTCGGCTGGTTGCACCGCCCGGCGCGATCAGCCGAAGGCGATCCCGACCCAGTTCCCGAGGATACGTTCAGCATCCGCTTCGAACTGCGGCGCGCGGTGCCGGTTCGTCACGATAAAGTCGCGCACCCCATCCTCGCCCAGCATCGCGTCGAAATCCGCCTTGTATTCGGGCAGCTTCAGGCAGGCGTCGATCATCTCCGGTGTCAGCTCCATGTGAAATTGCAGGCTGAACGCCCGGCGACCTGCTTGCATGGCCTGAACCCCGCATGCGGGTGACCGCGCAAGTGAAATCGCCCCTGGCGGAAGTCGCGAAACCTCGGCTCCGTGCCCCTGCACGCAGGTCATGACCGGACCGAGGCCGGAGAACAACACGTGCGCGGCACCGTCTTCCGTCAAGTCGACGGGCAGGATGCCGACTTCGGGCGATTTGCTTGGCCCAACCTCGCCGCCCAACGCGTCGGCAAGCAATTGATGGCCAAGACACAGCCCGAAGAACGGCAATCCGAAATCCCGAACTGCGGTGCGGATTGCCGCTTTCTCTGTCACCAACCAAGGGTATTGCTGCTCTTGCCATACCTGTTGCGGACCACCCAGAACCCACAACCCGTCAAATCCGCTCAGGTCGGGCACAGCCTCGCCCTGATCCAGTTGGACGGTGACCGGAACCAGACCATGCGCATCGAACATCGGCAGGAAACGTCCAAGATGCTCGGCGGGATGATGCTGGAACACCAGAATGCGGTGACGCGCCATTACCATTCTCCTATGAAAAAGGACCGCGCCGGGGAGATGGCACGGTCCTTCACAACCAAGGGCAAGTCCAGAACGAACTCAGCCCTTGCGTCCGCCCGCCCAATCGAATGGGCGGTCGATGCCAGCCATCTTGACGCCGGTAAAGGCCGATGCCTCGAAGCTCAGCGCGCGCAGGTCCTCGGTTTCGAGATTGTGCACAGACGACTTGCCGCAGGCTTTCGCCAGCGCCGTTACTTCCATGGTCATCGCGGTCAGCAGACGGGCGATCCGCTCGGCCCCGGCGGCCACGTTCATGCGCGCTTCCAGTTTCGGGTCCTGCGTGGCGATGCCGACCGGACAACGCCCGGTGTGGCAATGGTGGCAGGCTCCGGGTGAGGTACCAAGCGCCAGATAGTCCTCGAGATACCGGGGCGAGTTGCAGCCCAGGCCCATCATTGCGCCATTGCCGATCATCACCGCGTCGGCCCCAAGCGCCAGCGCCTTGGCCACGTCGGTTCCGGTGCGGATACCGCCGGCGGCCACCAGCGAGACCTTGCCGGACATGCCGCATTCGTCCAGCGCCTCGCGCGCGGCCGGAATGGCGGACATCGCGGGAATGCCGGTGTGGTTCAGCAGCAGTTCGGGTGAAGCGCCGGTGCCACCTTCGGCACCGTCGACCACGACCACGTCCGCTCCTGCCTTGGCGGCCACCGCCACGTCATAGCGCGGGCGGGTCGCACCCATCTTGACGAAGATCGGCACCTTGTAGTCGGTGGCGATCCGCAGCTCCTCGATCTTGACCGCAAGGTCATCCGCACCCAGCCAGTCAGGGTGGCGGATGGTCGACCGCTGGTCGACACCTTCGGGCAGGGTGCGCATCTTCGACACGCGCGGAGAAACCTTCATCCCCAGAAGCAGGCCGCCAGTGCCAGGTTTTGCGCCCTGCCCAACCACCAGTTCCAGTCCGTTTGCCCGGCGCAGGTGATCCAGGTCCAGCCCGTAACGCGCCGGAGACATCTGGTAGACCAGCGTCTTCGATGCCGCGCGCTCTTCCTCCAGCATGCCACCCTCGCCGGTGCAGGTCATCGTGCCCGCCTTGGACGCGCCATGACCCAGTGCTTCCTTTGCGCTGGCCGACAGAGCGCCAAAGGACATCGACGCGATGTAGATCGGGATATCCAGCTCGATAGGGTTCTCCACCAGCCCCCGGCCACCGCCCAGCACTGTCCTGGTCTCGCATTTCTCGCGATACCCTTCCAGCGGCAGCCGCGTCATGGTGGCCGGGACAAAGGTCAGGTCGTCCCAGGTAGGCAACCGTTTGTTGAAGGTGTTGTAACCCCGGACCTGATATCGCCCCAGCTGCGCCAGCGCGTGCATTTCCGAGATCGCTTCGGGTGTCCAGCGGGTCGAACCGCCTTCGTCATAGGATGACGGAACACCGGCGGGCCGCCCGTCTATGGCTCCGTCACCGAACTTGATCAGTTCTTCCGATGCTTCCTCGAACGGGAACTCGTAGGGTTGTTTTATATCATCAGCCATGCTTTTGCGTCCCTGCTTTCGAAGTACCAAAGGCGCTGTCCGGCAACGATCCGGCGCCAGTTGCGAGAAGTGTCTTTCAGACCCAAGGGATCGAGGATCGCATCGACCTCGGACACCTGTTCGGCCGTGGGTTCGGTCACGACAGCGTCAACCCCGAGATCCTCGATATCGCCTGTAACCCAGACCTCCCCTTGCCACAGGGCATCGGCACAGGACGGCCCTGCACCGCCCAATGCGATGATCTTGCCACCATGCGCCATAAAGCCCGACTGATAACCGATCTTGCCTTCGACAATGATGTTGCCGCCCTTCATGGCGACACCGGCGCGAGGGCCGCAGTCTCCCTTGACGTGGATGGTTCCGCCCAGCATCGCAGCACCAACCGACATGCCGGCATATCCGCCAACGGTGATAAGGCCCGAGTCCATGGCCTCTCCGCAGCCCCAGCCGGCATTGCGCTGGATCTCGATGGTGGCGCCGTTGTTCAGGCCACCGCAATAGTAGCCCACCGACCCCTCGAACCGGATCTTGCAACCCGCGGGCAGGCCGACACCCAGATTGTGGCGCGACATCGTGTGGCGCACGACGATCGACTTGCCCGCCTTGGCCGCGGCCTGAATCTCTTCGTGGACTTCCCGGACCGGACGGTCGCCGACTTCGATGATGACGTCGCTCATGCCGCCGCCTCCCGGTTGCCGACACCCCAGATGCCGTGCAGGCTGGGACCGTCGTAATTGATAATATCGACGTCATCTTGGTCGAACACGCGACGCACGGCCTGTTCTTCGGTCGCGGCGGCGATGTCGCCATTCTGATTGACCACAACCAGCGGCTTCATCGCGAAGCGGTCCTTGGCCCAACCGATCCGGCCCGGCATTCCGATCATGTAGGTGAACACGCCGTCGATCTCCCTGATCGAACGGGTCAGCGCGGCCTCCAGGTCCAGCCCCTGTTTCATCCGGTCCGACACCCAGACGGCGATCAGCTCGCTGTCGTTGTAGGTCAGGAAGCGATAGCCCTTTCGCTGCAACCTGTCGCGCCAGGAGTAATAGTCGGTGATCTGACCATTGTGCACGATGGCCACATCGGCAAACGGACGTGCCCAGAACGGGTGGCTGGCATTTGGACGAACGTCGCTTTCAGTCGCCAGGCGGGCATGGCCCAGCCCATGTGTACCGATCATGTCGCGCACACCGTGCTTGTCGGCCACGGCATAGGCGCCGCCGGTGTCCTTGATGATCTCCAGCGACCGGCCCACGGATTGCATCTCCAGCCGGTCGCAGATCTCGTCGGCGGCTTGTGTCCAGTGGGCCAGATCCGCAGGATCCGTGATGGTCATGCGCACCGAATAGTGCTTGTCGCGGCTGTCATCCCAGGTCGGGTCATCGACGAAGTCGCCGCCGTGTTCCCGAAGGATCGCGTGAAAATCCTCAAGGTCCTTGCCCAGGGTGGCGCGGTCAAATCCCATCGCGCGCACGACATAGCCGCTGTCCCTCGGGACACCGTAGATCGCAAATCCGGTGGAATCCGCCCCGCGATGCTCTTGCGCATGCATGAGCTCCACGAGATCGCGCCCCACCTTGCCCGGCGCGTTCAGTATTCGCCCAGCGATTCCGCACATATTCGTTTACCTCCAGTATTCGCCCATGGCGCACGGTTTCTTTCTCCGTATACTGTATACAGTACTCAAGAATGCGCAAGGGAAATTCGTCGCGTTCACACTTCCGCCGGACAGTTGTATCCTGTATCCCGGAACAAAAGGGCACATTGCATGGCTTTCAAATCTTTGTCGCAACCCCGACTTCGACTGGCGGATCAGGTCTATGAGCAGATCATGGCCGCGATTCGGGCGGGCGATATCTCCGCTCAGGATCGGATCGTTCAGGAAAAGCTTGCCGAACAGTTCGAAATCAGCCGCACGCCGGTCCGCGAGGCTCTGTTCCGGATGGAGCAGGAAGGCATTCTCGAGGTTGCCGGCCACGGCGGTTTCCGTATTCGTCAGCTTGATCTGGCCGAGATCCGCGAACTCTATGGCTCACGCTGCGCGATCGAAGCCTACGCCGCTCGGTTGCTTGCCAGCAACGGAAACAAGGCCGTTTACGATTCTCTGCGTGAAACGATTTCCAAGGCAGAAGACCTCCGAAACGACTCGGTTGAAGCCTATTTCATGGCCAACTACCAGATTCACCGCGCCATCGTGGAAGCATCGGAAAACCGCTACCTGCTGGAGTTCTCGGAAAACATCTGGAACCGGGGATCTTCCTTTACCGTGTTTTCGACGATCCGGTCCGGCGATCTGGCCAAATCACTTGGCGGGCACATGGCACTGATCGATGCCATCGAGACCAAGGACGGCTCGATCGCCGCTGCGGCCATGATCGACCATATCAACGACGGACTGGAATTGCAGATCGCGTCCGGCCAGTGGGAATAGTGGTTCTGACTTTGCTCGGTGGCTCAAATGCCGCGCAAAGAGTGTAGCAGCGACGACAGGCTTGCCCGGTTCGCGACCCCCAGCTTGGCATAGATCGCCTGTGTCTGGTTGCGGATCGTCGCCGGCGCCACGCCGAGGATGCGGGCAGCTTCCTTGTGGCTTTTGCCTGCCGCCAGAACCCGCGCGACCTCGCGCTCGCGGTGAGTCAGGAGGTCCAGCGGGCTGAGTCGTCTGAGGGTAAGCTTTCGCAATCCCATTCCACCGAGTCCGGGGGCCTCCTCGCAAGTCACGACCATATCCCGCTCGGTCATGATGTATTCGCCCGGTGTCTTGACCAGACGGCGCAGATGTTCGGGCAGCAGATCATCTTTCCATTCCGGCCAGAGCGTGCCCAATTGGTCCCGCAAATTGCCAAGCCCAAGAATGCCAATGCCGTTTTCGTTGACAAATATCGTCACGGAGCCTGCGCTTTCTCCACGCCCGGGCTCAGCGGTCGAAAGTTTCATCGCTTCCGACAGTTGATCCACGGCGCATTGCAGAAACTGCTGTTCGGTCTCGGACCAGTCCCGCACGTGACGACCCGTGCGGTAACTGGATAGATAGAACGAGGCGATGCGCCCCGGACGCATGTGCATCGCGGTGGCGAGTTTCGTCAGCCCGTAGGTGTCGGCCAAATGCACCATTCCCTCGGTCTGATGCGGGCCGGACCGGCTGTAGGTCGCGATCCCGCTCGGATCTTTCAGGAACTTTTCCGCCAGAAGATCGTCGTCGGCAATCGTCAGCCAGGTGTCGTAGAAATCATCCGGCAGGTTGACGGTGGCGTTGGCGTGCACCACCACCCCTTCCGGATTGATGTCGGCCCAGCCGTACCAAGCAGCATCAAACCCCAGGGTTTCTGACAATTCACCCACGGCCCAACGGGCAAGGCCTTCAGCATCGTCCGTCCGAACCCGGTCGTGGATCTCGGACACGAAACTGGAAAACGCGTGCAGGCTGTTCTTCATGCGGCTGCCCCCCTTTGGACAGCGGGCTCTATCGCCATAGTTTTTCGTCGCCAGTATACTGTGTACCGGGTAATTTGCCATCCTTTATGAAGGCGTTCAGCACGTTGCGCATGATGGTGCCAACATTGTTTTCACCCCCGTGGCACGGCAAAGCCTGGCTCCATGCGATGGAACCCGCGGCAAAGACCGCGCCATTGTTCGGCGTGGTGAAATAGATCATGTCGCCACGCACCTGTGCGTCCTGGGTGCCGCCGCGACCCGGAAAGGCATAGGTAACCTCTTCGCTGACCAGCGGATAATTGTCGGAGTGACCCCAGCTCGAAGCCAGCAACATCGTGTGCGGAGGCGTGCCCAGCACAAGGTCGTACCGGTCAAGTTCGACCCCAGCTGCGCCGCCGAGGGCCAGCCCGAAATCGCCGATCGATTCCTGGTCGCCGATGCCTTCCATGATCCAAGAAACCCGCTTGTGGAACGAATCCGGCATCCGCTCGAACGACTCGCTGGAATCCATCCCTTCGGTGGTAAAGCCCAGACCCACGATCTTTTGTGGCGCTCGCCCGCGCGACCGCCACAGACCCGAACGCTCTCCGGTACAGGCCAGGTGCCCTTCTCCCGGTTCCGCCTGCCAAGCACGGCTGCCGGCATCCAGCTTGCGCACCTCGATGCAGTGCGGCTCGTCCTCGCGGGTGCCTGTGACCCAGTAATATCCGTTGCCACCAAGATACATTACCCGCCCCCCTTCGCGCAGGTAATCTTCGGTCCCGTCCATCATCTGTTCCGAGTAGTATTCGGGATGGGTACCGTTCAGGACCACTTTATAAGGGCGCAGGGCCGCGACACCTTCGGCATGCAGGTCATGATCGGTCAATACGTCATAGTCATAGCCCGCATGCTCAAGCCACCACAGCAGCGACAGGTCAGCCGGCAGCGCCCAGGGGAATCCCATGGCCGGAAGACGGTATTTCGGCCGCATCGAAATGATAGGCCGTCGCCAGGACGAATAGCAGCAGCCCGCACCATCGGTGTGATGGTCATAGGTCGACAGGCCGAATTCCTCGAGTTTCTTGAACTCCAGGTCCTCGGCGGTGACGATCGGCGTATGGCCGGTAATCGCCTGGGCGATCGGTGCCTCGTAGCTGAGATGTTCGTTGGCATAGGCCAGATAGGTGAAGGTCGGCAGCAGGAATGCGATCCGGGCGCGCGGGGTCCGGGGCCGCACGATAAAGGGAATGTGGTCCTCGGCCTCGCCGGCGCGCAGGCGCAGGGCATAGACCCCGCTGCGCAGATCGGCGGGCAGGGTCAGGGAATGTGTTTTCTCCCATTTGCTGTCGGTCAGGGCGTCGTCGTGAAAATGCACGCCCCCATAAGTTTCCGGCGCCATGTGGAAGCTGTCGGCCCCACGCCAATTCACCCCAGTCATCAGGCGCACCGGGCGGTTCACACCCTGCAAATGCAGCCCATGCGGCCCGGTGTCGGCAATTACATCCCCAACGCCCTTGGGCCTGATCCCCTCCGTCGGGTCCCAATAGGCGATCAGCTTGTCTTCACCGGGCTTGCCGCCGGAGGCCAGCGCCGCGATCTCGTCTCGCGTCAGAACCCGGCCGTAAACGCCGGAGCGGTCCAACTTGCCGTTGAACAGGAAGGACGCATATGAGCCGCGCTGAGAGTTCCACGCCGTCGCGGCAGCCAGTTTGAACGGCGCATCCGCGCCGGTGTCGACCGGCTTGATCCGCAACACTTCCTCGACCCAGGTATCGTCCTCGAACGGCACCACGGTCGAAATGCGCGAGTTCCAAGCGTTCACGCAGTTGATCACGTGCAGCGCAGCTTGTCCCGTCGTGGAGTCAAAGCTGGCCGCGATAAAATACCAGGCGTAGGGCACCAGAGAAATCTCGGTCGTGATCTGGTCGACCTGCTTGCCGTCGCCCAGCCACAGCGAAACATGCCCTTCGGGGTCGATGCCCAGGCCATAGCCCCGATTCCCCTCGATCGCCCAACGACCCATGATCATCTGCCGCTCGGTCTTGGCCAGCGTTGGATAGACATGGGCAAAAAGGGTGAAGCTCTTGAGGCCTTCCAGACGCCCATCGGGGTCGTCGCATTGCGCAAAGGCCCCGATCTGGGTGTATTGCCGTTTCGCGTCAAGCCAGCGGGGCAGATCGACCTCGACCTCCTCTTCGATGAAACCTGGACCATCCGGGTTCTGGTCTCCGTGAACCAGACGCACCAGCTTTGCCTCGACCTCGTGGCGGCCTTCGACCGAAATCATGAAGTCGACGTTTTCCCCGGCCTTGGGGTTCAGCGGGTCGGCATAGCCGAAAATGCGGGTATTGGTCATGTCAGCTTTCCAACAGGTCGTTCACGCGCAGCAGGAACACCGCGTGATAGGCATCGTTGAGGTTTTCGTAGAGCTTGTCGTCCACCAGCCGCGGCGGTGCCCCTCGTACGCCCGAAAAGGCGACGATCTTGTATTTGTGGAACCCCTCGGGCAGGCGCATGATGGCATATTTGTCCGCCATCTCGCCGCGCCGGAAATAGTTCAGCACCCGGTTCAGGTTGTCGGAATGCTTGCCCAGCGGATCGCGCCGGTGCTCCTCGATCAGATCCTCGGTGATCAATGATTTCAGGTGATCGCGAAGACGCTTGTGAAAGCGGCGATAGTAGATCTCCTGCTTGTCAGTAAACTCAATCGCCTCTTCCGGCATGACCTCACCTCCCTTTTCCGTGCGGCGCGCGCGCGCCTCTGATTTCTTGCGATTGCGATAGCCCCGGAACTGGTCGCGGATGCCGACGATGCCGTTATGGGTCCACAAAGTGACCCCCAGCATGATGGTCGCGATCAGCAACACGCGGAGCGGGCCCAGATCCAGCATGCCCTTGTCGATCAGCACCACGATGGCGGTGCCGATCACCGCGCCCTCGGACCGGCCCAATCCACCGATCACGATCATCGCGAACAGGAGAAGCAACTGGTCCAGCGAAAAGATCGAAGGCGAAATCGACTGGTAGAACATGGCATAGAACGCCCCGATCACCCCAAGCCCGGTCGAGGAGATCAGGAACACGTGCATTCGTGCCCGGCGGTAGTCGATGCCGATCGCCTCGGCAAAGGCCTCGCCGCCCACCTCTTCGCGTGAGGTTTGCAGCAGCATGCCAAGACGTTCGGAATTGACGATCCGGAACGTAAGCAGCGCCAGCAGCAGCAGGACGAACGCCCCGGCAAACCCCATCAGCAAACCGGGCCGTTGCAGGAACCACGCTTCGGGGATGAAACTGCCTACGTTATTGATCGAACCGTTGGTCGGACCCAGCACCTTCAACTGAACCACGAACAGGCGGCAGATCTCGGCAAATCCCATGGTCAGCAGGGCATAGTAGAGCCCGTCCAGCCGGGTCGACGGCAGGGCGAGCACCCCCCCGATCATCAGCCCGGCCATCCCGCCAGCCACGAACATCAGCGGCCATGGCAAGCCAAGCCAGACGTTCAAAGCGGCGGCCGCATAGCCACCGATGCCGACGATCGCAAGCGTGGCCAACGAAAAGATGCCCGCAGTCCCGATCACCAGCGTCCACAAAACGTTGATGGCCGCAAACATGCAGAAGATCGCCGCGATGGTCAGCATCGAATTCGACAGAAAGGGCGCAGCCACCAGAAGGCCACCCAGGCCCAGCGTCCACCACAATGGCCGTTTGTCGGCCAGCCGACGCTCTTGCCGCAAGGACTTGGGATTGGCGCGGCTGCGCCATTTCAGCAGGTGCCGGCGGGTGAAGGGCAACCGATAGCGGCGCATCGGCGCATCACTCGCCGGATAGAACAGCAACTCCTGCGGGCGCGTTCCGATCTGATAAAAGGTCTTGGTCTCGGACATGTGCTATTCCCGCGTCTCGTCCAACAGCCCACCCAAACCGCGAGGGCGGATGATCAGGACCGTGATGATGAAAATGAAGCTGGCAAACAGCACGTATCTCTGGCCCAGGAAGGGGATGGCCCCGACCGTGGCCTCGAGGAACCCGATAATGACGGCCCCGGCCACCGCACCGGGAACCGAACCCAGGCCGCCCAGCAAAGCGATGGTCAATCCTTTGATCAGCGGCAAGGCGCCAGAGGTGGGGCTGACGAATATCGTCTGGGAGAGAAGAATCGCCGCCAGCCCCGCCAGGGCCCCGGTCAGCATCGTGACCGGAAGCGCCGTCCATCGCACCGAGATCCCCGACAGCACCGCGCCTTCGGGATTCTGCATCATCGCCCGGATTTCCAGCCCCTTGCGCGACATCCTCAACCACAGCAACACCAAGGTCAGGATCACTGCGGTCGACAGGATCGCGCCGGCCTGGTCGTAGCGCACCGGAATGCCCAGAACCTCGAACTTGCCGAAGCCAAAGAGCTTGGGCAGGCCGCGCTGACGCGGACCGAAATACCACAACAGCAACTGCACCGTCGCCAGGTTGATCGCCAAGGTCATGATCAGCGACCGCACTGCGAAATTCGGCTTGTCATGGATCGGCAGGAAAGCCAGCAGGTAGATGAGCGCACCGAAAACCGCGCCAGCCAATATCCCTGCCCCAACCGTCACGCCCGCCGTTGCCAGCGTGGCCGCCAGCGTCTTGCCAAAAGCGGCGGCGATGACCGGCTTGGCGGCGGCTGAAGCCAGCCAGGCGACATAGCCCGATACAGCAAAGGTGGCTCCATGGGCCATGTTGATCATGCCCACGGATGACCACAGGATCGAGATGCCAATCGCCATCAGCCCGTAGATGGCCGCCAGGTTCAGGCCGTGAATGATCGTTCCGAAAATGTCCATCGTCCCTACTCCAATCCCACGTGGCCGACATCGCCGCGCATGCGCCCCGCATGCATGCCGATCATCCGGTCGACCCGGCCCGACAGCAGCGCCACGTTTTGCTCGGCGATCACCATCGCGCGCCCTTCGGTCGGAAGGGAGAACAACGCCTCGACCACGCTGGCCGATATCTTGGGCGCTAGGCCCAGCGATGGTTCGTCGATCAGGTAGAGAGACGCCTCGACCATCAGCGCCCGGCCGACCGAGACCATGCGCCGCTCGCCACCCGACAGTTTTCCGACCAGCGCATCTTCCAGCCGTCTGAGCGGTGGAAAGATGTCCATGACCATCTCGCGGCGCTGACGACGCTCGCGCCAGGCAAGCCGCGTATAGGCACCGCAATCGAGGTGCTGGCGCACCGTGAGGCCGGGAAAGATGGCATCGCCCTGCGGGGTCATGGCCAAGCCGAGGCGCACGATTGCGGGCGTCTTGCGCCCCGGTCCGGTGGACCGGGTGCCGCCGATCTCGACCCCGTTCAGCTTGATCGAACCGCTCTGCCACCCGACGAGATGCGACACGGCGCGAAAAAGCGTGGTCTTGCCGTGACCGTTCAGACCGACCAGCCCGACCCGTTCGCCTTCGCCGACGCGAAAATCGATCTCGTGCAAAACCCGAAGCGGACCATAACCCGCCGTCAACCCGGAAATCGTGAGCACATCAGGCATGTTCCGGCTCCTCGAAATAGGCGGCATGCACGCGCGGATCGTCGAACACCTCGCGCGGGGTGCCGGTGGCGATCACCTCGCCCAGGTCCAGCACGACGGCCCGGTCGGCAATTGCCGACAACAGTTCCAACCGGTGTTCGATCAGGACAGCACCCAGGGCGTATTCGTCGACCAGGCGGCGGATGATCAGGTCAAGTTCGTCGATCTCGGAATTGATCAGGCCTGAGGCCGGTTCATCCAAGAGCAGCACCTTGGGCTTGCGCATCAGGAGGCAGGCCAGGAGAAGCTTGCGCCGGTCGAAGGTATCGAGCGCACCACAGGGCGTGTCCCAGCTGCGGTGGAAATGCGCCAGGTGGCAGCCCCATTCCGCATCGAACCTCGTCAGATAGGGTTTATGCGAAAAACGCGCCGCGCGGAACACCTCG
Organism: Ruegeria sp. YKSF070; assembly: GCF_059612725.1. Classification (NCBI taxonomy): domain Bacteria; kingdom Pseudomonadati; phylum Pseudomonadota; class Alphaproteobacteria; order Rhodobacterales; family Roseobacteraceae; genus Ruegeria; species Ruegeria sp. YKSF070. The sequence continues at coordinate 47,940 of NZ_JBXWRD010000029.1, forward strand.
CTCGCGGTCATGGCCGAAGGCACCACCGGGCTCTGGTACGTGCGCGCCAGGCCCAGCCGAGCCCGGTCGTGCACCGCGTGGTCGGAAATATCGGTCCCGTCCAGCCAGATCTGCCCCGCAGTGGGTGTGTACCGTCCGCACAGAACCTCGAACAGCGAGGTCTTGCCAGCGCCGTTCGGCCCTACAAGTCCCATCACCTCGTGGTTTTCGACATGCAGAGCGACGTCGTTCAGGATCGGACGGCCGCCAAAGGATATTCCTATCCCCCGGCAGCCGAAGATGCCTTTGGTGTCCGCGATGGTCACTGCAAATGCCTTTGCTTACATCCACCAGGCGGGCTGGAACCCGGACTCTTCGAAAGGCGACGGAGCGATGATCTTGTGCTCACCGTCCTGCACCTGGAAGAAGAGATGCGCCTGTCCGCCTTCGGGATCGTCGGTCTGGTTGGGATAGCTGGTACCCGACTGGGTATCGTTATCGAACCGGTACAGCCCGCTCACCCCGCGATGCTGGATCGACCGGATGGCGTTGCCCACCGCGTCGTAATTGCCCGGATCAGTCTCGGCCCAGACCTTGGCCATCAGGTGCACCGTGTCGTAACCGGCACCGCTATAGACCAGCCCCATCGTACCGGGGAACTTCGCCTGATAGGCCGCGCGGAACGCCGCGCCCATCTCGTCGTTATAGGCGCCGATGACCGACCCCCAGACAAAACCGTTCGCCGCCTCGCCCGCGAGGTCAAGGAATTCCGGCTGTGACGGTCCGTATTGCAGGTAGACCAGCGAGCCTTCGACCGGGTCCACCGCAAAGGTCTGCGCGAAAGAGGCCAGTTCCGCTGCGACCCAGTGGTCGATCATGATCGCGCCCGCATCTGTTTCCTTTAGCGCCCGCATGACCGGAGCCCAGTCCTGCACCGGGAACTGGATGTCGGTGACTGCGCCTAGCTCCCATTCGCCGCCCGAGGCCGCAATCGCATCTTGCGTCGCCTTCGAGATCGCCTGGGTATAGCCGATCTGCTCCTGCACGATGTGGATCTTGTTGTTCTTCGGCGTCCATGCGCCGCTGGATTTCAGATCCGAAAGGAACTTGACAAAACCCGAACCATAATAGGTTTCGGCCACATCGATCTGGAAAATGTTGCGGTATTTCTGCGGGTCGGACTTGAACAGGTCCAGCGAGGCCTGTTGGGTGTTGCCGTGAAGATAGGGAATGCCGGTCGCCGCTGCGGCCTCCATCGCCGGCTGCGGGATCAGTACGAAGGGCGACAGGATCGCGTGCGCGCCAGCCTCGTTGAGGTTCTGAAATGCAGCCAGCGTGCCCTCGGGTGTCAGGATGTCGATATCGACATTGTTGATCTCGAGCATGCGGCCCCCAACGCCGCCAGCGGCATTGATCTCTTCCACCGCCATGGTGACGCCGTTCATCCAGTCCTTCTGATCGGCAACACCAACCGGTCCGGACTGCGCCGTTGGCACGCCTAGAATGATCGGGTCTGCCGCGAGCACAGGTGCGGCAATGGTTGCTGCCGTGACCGCCATCGCTGTCGATTTCAAGAAAAGTCTTCTGCTGATAAATGGCATTTCCGTTTCCTCACTGTTCACTGACCGTGAAGGAAACATCACCCGACCGCGTTCGGTCTATGGTGCAAATGCACTATGAAATCGGCCCTCCCGGAACGCGCAATCGCGGTCTGTAGTTTCCAAAGATTTACATATCTTCAGGCCGTATCAGGCTTTTTTGCACAAATTCTGTGAGGGATTAATCTTGTGAGTTCAATATGGTAGCCGTTCGGCACGAACAGTTGGACACCCCAGGCTTTCAAGACCAGAAACTGGCCAACCTATAACGAAGCGCGCAAACGCCAGAGCTTGCTGACGATCTGGCTCGATCCCAAGATGCGCTGGGTTACCGCTCTGACGGGCAGGCGCGACTGACGGCGGAGCCACCACAACGCCGCCACTCAAACCAGCAGGTCGATGAAGGTTTCAGCATGGCGCTGCGGGCTTTGAGGTATCTGGGCCGCGCTATGCTGCGACGAAGGAGCGGATGCCACCGCCGAAGCCGCGTCGAAAGAAAGTAGCATTGTGTGAAGCGTCTGGGCCAGCGGTTGACAGCGCGAGATTTCGATTGCCAGATCGCCTAACCCCAAAATCCGCGGCGCCATTCTAAACGACTACGACGCCCTCGGCATATGTCCACGGACCAACCTACCCAACTACCCGAAAACCCAACTATTACCATTCCTGGCGGAATGGACGGCAACGCCGTCGATGCGACCGTGGTCGTTTGGTCGAAGTGCAAGGATTGGCTGGTCTCGCAAGGTGTCCATGTTCGGCAGGCCCGCAGCGTCATTGGCAAATGGCTCAAGGGGAGTTTGGCCAGCGAAGTTCGGGCGGCCTTCATTGAAGCCCAGCACGCCAAAACCTGCGATCCGATCCCCTCTACATCACCGCGATACTTAGCAAGCCTGTACAGCCGACCACGGCTGAAATGATGGCGATGGCGAGGGAAGTAAATGCAAGACGATGACTATGTTCGAACACAAGCGGCGGGAAAACTTCTTGACCGACAAGATCACTGGCTACCTCGACCGCAAGGCCCCGCCTCGCAGCCTCGGTGCTCAGGCTCAAGCTGACGAGATGGCCTCACTGGTTAGTTGCCTGATGCGGTTTGCTCCGAAAGACGGTTACGACGATTGGTGGTCGAAATTCGAAAATCGGCTTGACGAAGATGCCAAGACCCGCGCATGGCCCACCGCCGGGGAAATCAAGGCGGCGGCGCTATCATTCACTCGTCCACAGTCCCGGCGCATAGCCGAGGGAGACGATACTGACCAGTTGGATGTGAATGCACGGCGTCTGAATTCTGGTGAGGCGGTTTCCGATGGCAATCTATTTGGGCGTCTAGCTGTCGAATTGTTGGCAAGTGGGAAGGTCAGCGAAGGCCAAATGCGTCGCTATCGTTCGGTATTTATCTTTCAGCTCAAGAAGACCTACGACGAACCCATTGTGCTTGCGAAAGTGGCCGAGTTGCAGGCTCGCCACGCCGCTGCGGAAGCCGCTACGCGTGATCCAATCGAGCCGCGCGTCTTGCCCAAGCCGCAACTCAACATGATGACCAGACACGAATGGGACGGCGCAGCATGAACGCAACGGCAAAACTCGCCGCTTTAGAAAGCAAGGCAGCAGCCAAGAACCTCTTTTCATCGCGCGTTATGGGGTTCCCTGATTATGTTGAGAATTGTTGATGTTTCCGATGGGGCGACCGACCAGATTCGAAACAATGATGCGCGAGTGCTTCAAGTCGGAACCGATCAATTGGGAGTCACTCCGATCGCGTTGGCGCCCATGCCCTGCGGAAGAACACAAGCACCCGAACTATCGGAAATCCTGCTCACAATGCCTCGGAGCAATCTGCAAGCGGATGGCTGGATTGGGTCTCGATGATGACGGAGCCCCTACCCAAGAACGGGCGTCCATCCTGCGGCGCGAAAAAACGATCTTGCGTCAGCAGCCCTGCGCGAGACCCGCACTGGGAAGAACACGCTACATCGGCTTGACGGGTTGTTCCGACAATCTGTGTTCAGGCGGCTGGACGGATACGAGGATGTCAACGACGCCGACCGGCTGGTCATCGATCCCGTGATGCGTCATATCGTGGGTGGCAGGGCTGTCGATGCGCAGGCGGCATCGGCCTCGCAGATGGGTCGGTTCGAGACCGATACACTGGCTATGGCCGAGAACCGGACGGCGCTGGCCGACTTGAACGGCCAATGGATCGACCGGTTTCATGACCGCAACGGGCTGAAGTATGCAGTGCTGGACATGGACAGCTCGGTCAGCCCGACCCATGGTGACCAGGAGGGCGCGATCTGGAACGGACACTTCGATTGCCCCTGCTATCACCCGAATTTATTGTTCAACCAGTTTGGCATGCTGGAACGCTGTGCCCTGCGCCATGGCAACGTGCACAGTGCAGACGGTTGGCGGGACGTCCTCGACCCGGTCATCCCCCGGTACGCCGGCCGCGACCTTGGGGGTCGGTTCTTCCGAGCCGATGCCGCCTAAGCGATCCACGCGATCAATGAGCGGCTGGAAGAGGCGGGCTGATTCTACGCCATCCGTTTGCCTGCAAACGCGGTGCTCAAGGACAAGATCGCGCGCCGGCTGAGGCGCGCTGATCGGCGCCCTCGTACGCCGGCTGATCGTCCAGACGCTGGCCGAGGATCTGCGCGTGTTCACCGCGTGGGAGGATAGTGCGCTCCTTGGCGGCATCTTCTTCACGCGCCTCACCTACGAGAACGATCCGCGCACGGTCTTCATGATGGCCCCCGTGGCCGTGGCAACGGCACATCAGGGCAAGAGGATCGGGCAGCGGCTGATCGCGCACGGCCTCGATGCGCTCCGGCAGGAGGGCGTGGACATCGCGTTCACCTATGGCGATCCGGCCTTCTATGGCCGCGTTGGGTTCGAGCCCGTCTCAGAGGCTGACCTTCCCGCGCCGCAACCGCTCAACCAGCCGCAGGGCTGGATCGCCCAGTCCCTGACCAAAGTGCCACTGACACCCTTCAGCGGGCCAGTCCGCAGCGTTGCCGCCTTCGACGATCCGGCGCTTTGGTAAGCCCACGGGGCGCGATTACCCTGCTGATATGCCGGACTTCGCGCGCTCGGTCGAGCCGCGTGCGGAACAGAAAGAGCCTACTCTTGCCCCCCGCTTCCGATAGCAGCTGCGAATCTCCATGTCCGCAGCAGCAATGCAATCAAGCAGCCTCCGCACTGCGCCCTGCCCTACCCGCCTCAGATTGTGCGATCAGATAGTCACAGGCGCGCTGCGCATCCGCGGCGTGCTTGAAGGTCGCGCCCTTGTCCGACCGAAGAACGCGCAACCAGTTGTGGAGGTAGGCGGCATTCATCTCGAGCGTATGCGCCGTGAAGCCGAGCGTCTGACCCGGGAACACCGAGGTCAATTCCGCGACGATCTCCTCGCGCGCGTAAGAGGTGTTGCCGAACTTCGAGAACCCGAAATCGCGGTTCAGCCGATGCGGGGCTTTTGTGGCATGGGCCTTATGCCGATGTCGGCATAAGGCCCATAATGCCGATGTTCGGATTATGCCGCCTTGCCAAGTAAAGCCCAACGGAATTTGGCATGCGCACCGCTTTTACGCGGCATAATTGGGGATGCGCCTGGGGCGAAGGATCAGGCTTCGTTCGGGTCGGGCCCAAGAAGCGCTATGAACTCCGAGAACGTGTTTGCGACTGGATGGAGAAATAGAGCCTCTTCGTAGTCGTCTTCGTCTTGAAAGCCTGCGTCGTCTACCTTTAGCGCCTTGTTTGCGGGGCGTGCCAAAATGTAAATCTTGCCGTGCATCGGGCCTTCTCGAAGATCCATGTAGATGCCTTGCGAGCCAGTGTAGGCGATCTGAAGCAGGTGCGAATGGATGTAGGCCGAAAAATTGTTGTAAGGGTCGTCTTCGATGGAGTTTAAGGGATTTCTGGTAATACCATAAAGTTCCTCAATGCTCAGCAAGTTGAGACCTTGCACCTGAAAAAAAGCATTGGAATCGTCGGGGCGGCCACCATTGCATCTTAGGAGGAACGCTCTGTAGTCCGCAGGCAACCTGAGGGCTCTGGTTACCTCAAATCCGTTGATTCTTGCATCATCGATTGGTTCATTCTGCCTCTCGAAGTTCATTGATTTCTCGCTCTGGATGCGCCGCCTTGGTGGAAGAAGTCTCGGTTTATAACTCGGGGGATCAGCTGCATCGTACGTGCATCTTCAACATGGTGCCAAACCCAGTCTTCAGGTGCCTCGCGTCCCCATTCCGGCTTTCCGGCGGCGATATTTGCCCGGCGGTTGTCGGTCCTTCCATTCCCAGAAACATCAATCTCAACGGACCGCACACCACTTGGATGGGTCATGAATGGGCGGAAATCGGGGTATCCGTCCGGGTATTCGACGGAAACACGTTGAGGCTGTCCCAGAAGGTCGATGTCCGCAGAGTAGCGGAAATGGCCCTCTGGCATCAGTTCAACTGTGCCGCCACGGTTGATCCACTTCTCGAATTTTGGAGAGTAGGGACCGGCATTGGTGACGCCTTCGAAGTCCGGATCGTTTCTGAGGCGGTCGAGCGTGAGTTCCTCAGGGGCGGTTAGTCCCTCGGCACGACGCCGCACTCTGCCAAGGGCGGCAACTCCAGCAAGTACTTCTGGCAGCCCATAGCCCAATGCTCCAGCATAATCGCCTACTGCGATCCTTTCGCGGAACGGCTCCACCATCGCTTCGGGCAAAGATGATGGATCGGCATAGATGGCCTCGGCCACACGGCGCAGGTCATCCAGACGTATGTTGGGAATACCTCGTATCGCCTCAGCGACATCCACCAGCGAAGTAGCGGTGCCCCCGACGAACCGGTCTATTGGGCTGCGGGCTTGTGTGAGTGCCCGATCGACAAGCTCATTAGACGCTCCGGCAGCTGCCAGAGTGGCTGCCGCCGCCAGGGCGTCGGGGTTTGATATCCCAAAGACCGATGCCAGGCGTCCCAGTCCGTCCCCGTGGCGCCCTAGAAGATTAAGGAAAGCGTCCGGGTTATCTTTGATGGCGTCTCCCAACTGCTGGAAAGCTGATGCCAAATCGCCTTGCGTCTGGATGTCGAGCATCTCACCATCAATCGTGATGCCGGGTTCTGGTTGGAAAAGGTCGCGTACGCGTTCACCGAATGTCTGAGGCCGAACGCCGATGCCTGCAGAAAAGTCGCCACCGAGATCGCTCAGGAACCTGTCAAGCAAACCAACAGGCCCAAGAAGGCCAATGTCAGCGCCGGGCGGCACCGGGAGGGCGGAACAACGACAGTTTGACGCTTCGCCGGGCTTCTCGTCGTTCGTGTCCCATCGATACACGCCACCGGCACGAGCAGAATGCGAGGCCCGGACCTTCTCATCGCCAACGGTTTGCCAAACATACTGCTCAATGCCGAGGTCACGTTGCCTGATCTCATTGATCAGACCAGCGAAGCTCCGCAGCAGCCGTTCTTCCATGGCTTGCCGAACAGGTCGGAGCCTTTGAGGGTGCGTGTGCCATTCGGCCCAGATTGCCGCCAGTCTTTGATCCCAGGCCCTTCTCATCTTCGCAACCTGTTCCAGTTCCTGTTCTGGAGCGGAAAAACCGAGCGCAACTTGAGCGCTGCCGTGCCAAAGGCGCGCCAGCCCAAACCGACCGGCATTCCGAGGTATCTGGAGCCGGAACAGGTCAACCGGCTCATTGAGGTGGTGCACGGTCACAAGAAGACCGGTCGGCGCAACTATGCGATGCTAATGCTGATTGCGCGGCTCGGTCTTCGTGCGCCGGAAGTGACGGCCATAGAGCTGGACGATATCGACTGGCGCGCCGGTGAAATCCTGATCCGAGGCAAGAAGCAGTTGCATGATCGGATGCCGATGTCGGCGGAGGTTGGTGAGGCGATTGTCGATTACATCAAGAATGAGCGCCGGGGCCCGGACCGCGCGCTGTTTGTGTCGGTGAAACCGCCGTTCAAGAGGTTCAAGGACGCTCAAATCCTTCGCTGGATTTTGCGGGATGCCTATGACGCGACCGGCATCAGTCCGCCACAAGCCTATATTGGCACCCACATTCTGCGTCACAGCTTGGCTACCGACATGCTACGAAAAGGCGCATCGCTGGCCGAAATTGGCGACGTTCTGCGTCACCGTTCCGCGATGACCACGACAATTTATGCGCAGCATGATGTTGATGCTTTGCGCTCGATCTCGCGGCCTTGGCCAACTTCGGGAGACGCCCAATGAAGACGCTTTCCCAAAGACTTGATGAATATCTGGCCCTGCGGCGCTCGATGGGGTTTGATCTCTCCTTTGACGAACGGGTTCTGCGCAAGTTCGCCAACTTTGGCGATGAGAATGGGTTCGATCGGATATTGACGCCCCTGTTCCTTGATTGGAAGGCAAACTACGGCGATGCGGATGATAACACATGGTCCCGACGTCTTGGAATGGTTCGCAGATTCGCCTTCTGGCTTGCAGAGCACGATGATCGAACCGAGGTTCCATCCAGCCAGCTTGCCATCGGGCGCTATCGAAGGCGTGTCCCCTACATCTATGCGCCAGTCAGATCGCAGCCCTTGTCGGTGAAGCCGGTCGGCTGCCGTCACCATATGGCCTTCGGGCCGCATTGTGGCAGACCCTGTTCGGCTTAATTGCTGTGACGGGCATGCGCGTGAGCGAAGCGTTGTCACTGAATCAGCATGACGTCGATCTTGACCGCGCCGTTCTCACGCTCAGAAACACCAAAAACGGCAAGGATCGACAACTCCCTATCAACGAGGACACCGTTGCCCAACTTGCCCACTATGCCGGATTGCGAAATCGGTTGGTTGCCCAGCAAGCCTCGCGGTTCTTCATCAAAGAAGACGGTCAACCGGCAGGGGATTGCGGGGCGCGCTACAACTTTGCGCAGGTCAGCAGAAACATCGGTCTTCAGTCACAGCAAGCCTTCAACCGCCACGGACATGGGCCACTCATCCATGATTTGCGGCACACATTTGCTGTTCACAGCATCCTGGACTGGTTCCGGGATGGACGGGACATTGAGGCCGAAATGTACAAGCTCAGCACGTATCTAGGCCATACCGAGCCAAAGCACACGTTCTGGTACATCGAGGCGGTGCCCGAGCTGATGCAGTTGGCCGCGGAGCGTGCAGAACGACGGGTCTTGGAGGGCGCATCATGATCGCAACCTACCCCTTACCCGTCTACGTGCAGCGATTCTTCACAGAGCGGCTGTTGACCCAGATGCGGGCAAGCCCAAACACGATTGCCAGCTATCGAGACACCTTCCGGCTCTTGCTGAAATACGCGGAGGCGCAAACCAACCTGCCTCCGACTGAACTGCACGTCGCCCACATAGGCGCCGACATGATCGGGCAGTTCCTGACCTTCTGCGAGGAGGAACGCGGCAACAGCGCGCGAAGCCGGAACACGCGGTTGGCAGCGATCCGTTCGTTCTTCAAGTATGTTGCGGGCTGTGAGCCCCAGTTGCTGCATCATTGCCAGAAGGTGCTGGCCATGCCGTCCAAACGGTATGAAAAACGCGTCGTGGACTTCTTGACCCGTGACGAAATGGAGGCCCTGCTGAAGGCGCCCGACCAATCGACCTGGTTTGGGCGGCGAGATTGGGTCCTGCTCCTCACAATGCTCCAAACTGGCTTGCGTGTATCGGAACTGATCGGACTTCGCGTTGGCGATGTCGAGCTCGGCACCGGAGCGCACCTCAGATGCATGGGTAAAGGTCGAAAGGAACGCGCAACGCCGCTTCGTGCGGATAGCCGGGACGCGTTGAAAGCCTGGCTTGCCCAAATCGACACCGACCCCAGCGACCCCTTGTTTGCAACGATCCGGGGCGTGCGTTTGAGCCGAGACGCGGTTGAACGGATCGTTCGGAAGCACTCGGCCACCGCCGCTCTAACCAGTTCGACGTTTAGGTTGAAGCGTGTCACGCCGCACGTTTTGCGCCATACCGCCGCAATGCAACTTCTGCAGCGCGGTGTGGACCGAACGATTATCGCCCTTTGGCTGGGCCATGAATCGATTGAGACAACACAGGTCTACATCCACGCCGATATCGAACTGAAAGAAAAGGCGATGGCGCTGACGAAGCCGGTCGACAGCACAGGCGGACGCTATCGACCCGGAGATGAACTGCTCGCCTTTCTCGGAGCGCTCTGAATTATGCCGACTTGCCGCGCTGCTCTTCTCGCTGAACAATAGGTTATGAGGATCGGCGCGGCATAATTCGAACATCGGCATTATGGGCCAGCTCATGCGCCCAGACGCCGTAGAAATTGCGCGAGTCCTGGAACCGCGTGATGGACGGCATGTAGACCTTGTCCACGGGCGGCAGGTAGTACGCTTCCGTTCCTGTGAAGACGGTCGTGATGTCGATGGCGTCGAAAAACGCCTGCATGTGCGGGATGGGCTCGGACGGCGGATGCTCGGGCACGGGCTCCGGGTCGGGGAAGAAGCTCTCGGGCAAGCCCTCGATCTGGCAGGCATTGAACACGCGGTAGGATTTCTGGAAGCGGAACACGCGGGCCTCCTCGGAGCGATCATCCCTCTCCCCGTGGTCATCCTCGCCGCCGGCGTCTTTCCGGCTTTGGCCGTAATAGACGACGACAAAGGACTTCTCACCCTTGCGCACCTTCGCGTCCAACGCATTGGCCTGAGGCAGCGTCATCCAGAAGGGCGAGCTGTGGCCCGCCATCACCGTCCGCATGGTCAGCAGAAAGTTGTTCACCCCCTGGTAGGGCTCATCGCCCACGCGAAGGGGGCGGGAGCTGCCACCTGCGGTCCAGGGCTTGCGCCACGGCAGGACACCGCGCTCGATGATGCGGATGATTTCGTTGGTGATGACCTCGGAGGCATCGAATTCGGGCGTGCGGGATCGGGCCATGGCTGGCCTCCTTTCGAGTTTTGGTGAGAGGGAATGGTGATCAGGTTGACTGACGGGGCCGCGGATCGTTGACAATCCTCGCGCCGAGCCGCTCGACCATGTCGATGTAGGTGGTCAGCGAGACGGGCCTGCCGTCACCTGAAAGGTCAGGGTCGACAGATCCGTCCTGCGCCACCCGCGGCAGGTTCGCAAAGGCGATGACATCGGTGACGGGTCGGATATCGATGAACGGGGCCCCTCGTGCGACCGCAAGAGCGGCCAAGGGAAAGCGCTCGATCGGCGCGAGGGTCGAGACGGTGGCCCAGCCGAGATGGAGGAACGTCCCACCCTCTCCGCAGATCACATACGCGTTTGGCAATGACGCCGCCTGCCTGAGATAGCCGAGATCGCGGAGAACGGTTTTCCGCTCGAGATGCCGTGTCAGCTCCGTCTCGCCAGTTCGGCGGAGTTCCTTGTGTCGCCACCATGAGGCAGCGGTCGCGCGCAACACGCGCAAGACACCTGTTTGCATGGGAATGCCCTTCATCCGGAACAGCAGACCGGAACCCGGCCCGGACCCATCCGAGGGATCCCAAAGGCCCTCATCCGTCAGTCACAAAACCCGAGGAACACTTTCACTTTCCAACCGCTAACTGGACCGCGGAAACTGACAAGGGTCCGACACCACCGCGGTTCCCAAGGACTTCATGCAGTCAGTGCCGGTTGGGGTCCAAGATCGGCAAGGTATATCGGCAACCCCAGCCCGACCGCAGCAGTCTTTGGCATATTATCAATAACTTATCTGATGTTCTCGATCGGCAAAAAACGCACCTACTGCGACTTTTCAGGCCCAAAAATCAGGATTTCCGGCGTTCAGAGCAATGCAGCGTTACGGATTAGCATGGGAAACGAAGGCACAGCGCCTCCTGACAGCTTGAAATTCAGCAATATTGTCGCTATATACCGTCAGTATCACTGTAGGGGCATAGATCATGCACATCACGAACTTTGCTGAAGCTGGGCAATTCGAACCGCGCAAGATCGCCGCGGTACTACGCACGTCAGCAGAAGAGATCGCATTGACCGTCGGCTTGGGCAAAGACGCGTTGCAGAGGCGAACCCGCATCGGTTCGGACAAGACGCAGCGCCGCCTGCGCGAACTGGTCGAGGTGCTGAACAAAGTCGAGCCCCGCTTCGGCTCGGAACTGATGGCCTATGCATGGTACCGGTCAGAGCCCCTGCCCGGCTTTGATGGCCGGACAGCCATGCAGCTGGTGCAGGAAGGCAAAGCTCAGCAAGTTCTGGAATACATCGATGCGGTCGATGCGGGCGTCTTTGCCTGATGCCGCTGAAAGATGGGCGCTACACAGGGCCACTCTATCGCGCCCTGAACCCGGTCTATGCGCGAGAGCCTCTGTCCGGACGAGGCGCTGAACTCTATGGAGGGCGCTTTAACGCCAAGGGCACCCCTACCCTCTACACCTCGCTGGATCCCGCGACGGCTCTTAGAGAAGCCAACCAGGTCGGCAGCCTGCAACCCACGATCCTGGTGTCCTACAAGGCCGACCTTGGGCCTATTTTCGATACCCGCGATCAGGACGGACTTGATCTGTATGGCGCGACCGAGGCGATGCTTGCCGACCCTGCATGGCGCATGAAGATGCTCGATGGCCAATTGGTGCCGACACAGGAGTTAGCACGCGCCCTCAATGCGGATGGGTTTGCAGGGCTTCTGATCCAGAGTTTTGCGAAGGGTGCGTCGTCATCGGACTTCAACATCGTCCTGTGGGCCTGGACTGACAATAAAGGTTCTTTGGAAGTGGTGGATGACGAAGAGCGGTTGTCACGCATGTGAGTTGTGAGACTTGGTGCCGGATCTGTCCACCGCGGCGGACATCGGCCGGTCGGAGGAACACGGAATGACCGCGCAGTATCGCCCTATTGGAATTTGGCTCGGTGGCTTTTATGCATGTGGAGAGACCGCGCGTCATTGGACTAGTTGCCAGTCAGACGTCCACCGCGGTGGACACTAGGCGGTTTGCATAGCAGTTTTGGATAGACGCTTGATCAAAGCCACTGGATCAAACTGGTCTTGACGTTGGCCCAAGGTAATACTGTGAAAATACGCTCCAAAGTCCCTGATGTGTTTTCCAAGTTGTAGGGCGTTGTTGCAGAACTCGCTGGCAGGGGGATTCACGGCATGAATCCGGTAGGTTAAGACGCGGGGCATGAGTAAGCCCGAACCTGCCCGCTACCGCACGACGAACTGGAA
>NZ_JBXWRD010000030.1:0-58480 GCF_059612725.1 Ruegeria sp. YKSF070
GCGTACCGCCAGCCGCCCCACCTCGCCGCGCGGGGCCTCGTTGCCTGCCTCGTCAAGGATGCGCACCTGATACCCCGTCACCGGTTTGCCGGTGCAGGCGGGGCGGTGATCGTCGAACCGGTTCGAGATGAAGATATGCAGCATCTCGGTGGCGCCGATCCCGTCGAGCATCGGTTTGCCGGTCTTGGCGATCCATTCGTCATAGACCGGGGCGGGCAGGGTCTCTCCCGCCGACACCGCCGCCCGAAGCGAGCTGAGATCGGCGCCCTCGTCCATCGCCTTGAGCATGAAGCGATAGGCGGTCGGCGCGGTGAAACAGACCGTGGCGCCATACTGCTGGATGATCTCGACCATGTTGGGCGGGCTTGCCTGTTCCAGCAGGGTCGCGGCGGCGCCAAAGCGCAGCGGGAACACCGCCAGCCCGCCCAGCCCAAAGGTAAAGGCCAGCGGCGGCGAGCCGATGAACACGTCGTCCGGCGTAACGCCCAGAACCTCGCGCGCATAGCCATCGGCGATGATCAGCAGGTCGCGATGGAAATGCATCGTCGCCTTGGGGTCGCCCGTGGTGCCAGAGGTGAACCCCAACAGCGCCACATCGTCCCGCCCGGTCGCGACCGCTTGGAAGCGCACCGGCTTTTGCAGCGCCAGCCGGTCCAGCTCGGCATCGTGGTTCGAGGTGCCGTCAAAGCCCACCACCGTGCGCAGGTGTTTCGAGGTCTTGGCGCAGGTGACCAGCTCCTCCATCAGCCGCGTGTCACACAGCGCATGGGTGATCTCGGCCTTGTCGATGATCTTGGCCAGCTCGCCCGCGCGCAGCATCGGCATGGTGTTGACCACCACCGCGCCCGCCTTGGTTGCGGCCAGCCAGCAGGCCACCATGGCCGGGTTGTTGGCCGAACGGATCAGCACCCGGTTGCCCGGTTTCACGCCCAGATCCTCGACCAGCACATGGGCCAGCCGGTTGGTCCAGTCGCTGAGCTCCTTGTAGGTGCGCCGCCGGCCATTGCCGATCAGCGCGGTATGGTCGCCAAAGCCCTTGTCGACCATGGCATCGGTCAGCTCGACCCCGACATTCAGGTGCTCGGGATAGTCGAACCCGTCGAGCAGGAAATCGGGCCATTGATCCGGCGGCGGCAGGTTGTCCCGGGTGAACGTGTCGATATGTGCGCTTGGTCCCAGCATGGTTCAGTCATTCGCCTCGGGCGGGAGGAAATCGACCTCGTGCTGGGCCGAGAGTTCGACCACCCGTTCGACATCCTCCAGATTGTCCAGCGCCTCGAACAGCTCTTTCAACTTGCGCGCGGGCGAGACCCAGAACAGCGCGCGGGCAGGTTTGTCGGACTTGTTGAAATAGCCATGCGGAATGCCCTTGGGCATGCGCACCAGATCACCGGCGCGTGCCTTGGACCAGACCCCGTCCAGCTTCAGGTCCAGCTCGCCCTCCTGCACCAAGATGAATTCGTCCTGGGTGGGGTGGACATGCACCGGCACGAACTGGCCCGGTTCCGAGTTGGTTTCAAAGGCAAAGGTCGTCTCGCAAACCGCCTTGGGGTAATAGGTCTGGCCCAGAATGTTCCACACCACCCCGTCATAACCGGTGCCGTTTTCGGTAATGCCCTTTTCCAGATCCTTGGTCATGGTTTCTCCTCCCATTGACGTTTCGGTCCTATCCCTGCGCCAGCACCTGCCGGGCGATCACCACCCGCTGCACGTCGCTGGCGCCCTCATAGATGCGCAGGGCGCGGATATCGCGATACAGCTCCTCGACCTTTTCGCCGCGCCGTACTCCGTCGCCGCCGAACAGCTGTACCGCCTTGTCGATCACCTGCTGGGCGTGGTCGGTGGAGTAGAGCTTGGCCATCGCCGCCTCGCGGCTGACGCGCGGGGCGCCCATATCCTTGGCCCAGGCGGCGCGATAGGTAAGCAGCGCGCTGGCATCCACATCCAGCGCCATATCGGCGATATGGCCCTGCACCATTTGCAGATCGAACAGCGGCGCGCCCTGCACCTGCCGCGTGGTGACGCGCGCCAATGCCTCGTCCAGCGCGCGTCGGGCAAACCCCAGCGCCGCCGCCGCCACGGTCGAGCGGAACACGTCCAGCACCGCCATCGCCACCTTGAACCCTTCTCCGGGGGCACCCAAGAGCGCCGATTTCGGCACCCGCACATCGGTAAAGCGCAGTCGCGCCAGCGGGTGCGGCGCCATCACTTCGAGCCGCTCGACCACCTCGAACCCCGGCAGGCCCGCAGGCACGACAAAGGCGCTCAGCCCGCGCGCGCCGGGCGCCTCGCCGGTGCGGGCAAACAGCGTATAGACATCGGCAATGCCGCCGTTCGAGATCCAGGTCTTTTCGCCGTTCAGCACGTAATCGTCACCATCGGGGGTGGCCGTCATGGTGGAATTGGCCACGTCCGAACCCGATTGCGGCTCGGTCAGCGCAAAGGCCGAGATCGCCTGGCCGCTGCGGGTCAGCGGCAGCCATTCGGCCTGCTGTTCGGGGGTGCCGAACAGGGAGATCGCCCCGGTGCCCAGCCCCTGCATGGCAAAGGCGAAATCGGCCAGCCCGTCATGACGGGCGAGGATCTCGCGGCTCAGGCAGAGGGTCCGCACATCCAGCCGCTCGCCCTCGGCGGCACCGGTCGCCTGCAACCAGCCGCCCGCGCCCAGATCACCCACCAGCTTGCGGCAGGCCGCGTCAATGTTGCCGTGATCCACATGCAGGCGCGCGCACCAGCCCTCCATCGCCTCGGCGCGGGCGCGATGGGTCTCGTCGAAAAACGGCCAGGTCAGGAAGCTGCGGTCTGCCATCTCTTTCCTCCAAGGGGCTTCATTTCGCCCCAAATACTCCGGGGTCCGGGGCAGCGCCCCGGTCCGACCTCAATCGCCCAAAAAGACGGGTTTTTCCTTGGCGACAAAGGCGCGGTAGGCGCGTTCGAAATCGCCGGTCTGCATGCAGATCGCCTGGGCCTGCGCCTCGGCCTCGATCGCCTGTTCGATGGACATCGACCATTCCTGCGCCAGCATGGTCTTGGTGATCATATGGCCGAAATTCGGGCCTGCCGCGATCTGCTGGGCCAGTTTGCGGGCCTCGTCCTCCAGCGCGTCCGCCGCCACCAGCCGGTTGTGAAAGCCCCAGGCGGCGCCCTCGTCGGCGCTCATCGCGCGGCCGGTATAGAGCAGTTCCGCCGCGCGGCCCTGGCCGATGATGCGGGGCAGGATGGCGCAGGCACCCATGTCGCAGCCGGCCAGCCCTACGCGGGTGAACAGGAACGCCACCTTGGCCTCGGGTGTGGCGATGCGCAGGTCGGAGGCCATGGCGATGATCGCCCCCGCGCCCACGCAGATGCCGTCGATGGCGGCGATCACCGGCTTGCCGCAATTGATCATCGCCTTGACCAGATCGCCGGTCATGCGGGTGAATTGCAGCAGCTCTTTCATGTTCATGCGGGTCAGCGGCCCGATGATGTCATGCACATCGCCGCCCGAGCTGAAATTGCCGCCGTTCGAGGCAAAGACCACCGCCTTGATGTCGTCATTGTAATGCAGGTCGCGGAACCAGTCGCGCAGCTCGGCATAGCTGTCGAAGGTCAGCGGGTTCTTGCGCTCGGGCCGGTCCAGCGCGATGCGCGCGATGCCGTCCTCGATGGTGCACAGGAAATGGGTGGTGTCGGCGGCGGTCATGATTTTCCCTCTGTCAGAATGCGGTCCAGCGTGGCGGTGATCGCGCGCGCCTCGTCGGCGTCGAGCGACCCCAGTAGCGCGTCGACCCAAGTTTCGTGGCGCGCGGCCTGACGGGCGAATTCCTCTTCGCCCTTGCGGGTCAGGCGCACCCGGTTGGCGCGACGGTCGCCGGGCACCGGTTCGCGCAGCACATGGCCATCCTCGACCAGCCGTTCGATGATGCCGGTGACATTGCCGTTCGACACCTTGAGCAGGCCCGACAGCTCGCTCATCTTCAGCCCGCCCGCGTTGCGGGCCAGCGCGCTCATCACGTCAAAGCGCGGCAGGGTCGAGGCGAACTCGGTGCGCAGGTTCTCGCGCAGGCCGGATTCCACCGCGCGCGTGGTTTTGAGCAGTTTCAGCCAGAGGCGCAGCCGCGCCTTGCTGTCCGGCCCGGCATCGGGGCGGGGGTTGGGTGCGCTCATATCTCTCCTCCCGACAGGGCAAGGGCATGGCCGTTCACCGATCGGGCGGCCTGGGAACACAGCCAGAGGACCGCGCCCGCCACCTCGTCCACCTGAATGAACCGGTCCTGCGGATTGCCCTTGCGCAGCGACTTTGCCGCAGCTTCCGCGCTCAGGCCGGTCTTGTCCACGATATTGGCGATCGAGCGCTCCAGCATCGGGGTTTCGATGAAGCCGGGGCAGATAGCATTGGCCGTGATGCCTGTGCGGCCCAGTTCCACCGCCAGCGCCCGGATCAGGCCCACCACCCCGTGTTTGGCGGCGCAATAGCCCGCCACATAAGGATAGCCCTTGAGCCCGGCGGTCGAGGCGATGGCGATCAACCGACCCTCGCCCGCGTTTTCCATATCCGCAAGCCCGGCCTGAAAGCTGTTGAACACGCCCTTGAGGTTCACATCCAGCATCTGCTGAAACCCCTCGGCGGTCATTTTCCGGAACGGTGTGCTGTCGGCGGCACCCGCATTGGCGACCACCACGCCCACCGGCCCGTTCAGCTCGCGCGCTTGCCGAAATGCGGCGCGGACCGCCTGCGGATCGGTCACGTCGCAGGTCACCCAGCCGATGAACTTGTGCTGTTTGGCGACCTCGCGCAGCGGTCCCTCGCGGCGGCCCAAGACGGTGACCTTGGCACCGGCATGGGCCAGCGCCTCGGCAATCGCCGCACCGGTTCCGGTGCCGCCGCCGGTCACCACCGCATGAGCGCCGTCGAGCATCATGCGCGGATCTCCGTCTCGGCGTCACGGTCGGCCAGACGCCAGGCCTGATCCCGGCCCGCCAGATAGGGCAGCGGCCAGTCGGCGTGACGGTCGCCGATGCGGGCGGCCTCGTGCAGGGTCCAGTAAGGGTCGGCCAGATGCGGACGGCCCACGCAGATCAGGTCGGCCCGGCCCGCCATCAGGATCGAGTTGGCATGGTCGGCCTCATAGATATTGCCCACCGCCATGGTGGCGATGCCGGTCTCGTTACGGATGCGATCCGAGAACGGGGTCTGGAACATGCGGCCATAGACCGGTTTTGCCTCGATCGAGGTCTGGCCTGCCGAGACGTCGATGATATCGGCGCCCGCCGCGTGGAACAGCGCCGCGATCTTGACTGCCTCCTCGGGCGTGACACCGGCCTCGTCCACCCAGTCATTGGCCGAGATCCGCACCGACATCGGCTTGTCCTCGGGCCAGGCCGCGCGCATCGCGTTGAATACTTCCAGCGGGTAGCGCATGCGGTTTTCCAGCGACCCGCCATAATCGTCGCTGCGATTGTTCGACATCGGCGAGATGAAGGAGGAGATCAGATAGCCATGCGCGGCGTGCAGCTCGATCATGTCGAAACCCGCCCGTTCGGCCATGCGCGCCGCCTCGACGAATTGGTCCCGTACCGCGTCCATGTCCGCCCGCGTCATCTCGCGCGGGGTGGCGTTGTTTGCGGACCACGGGATGGGCGAGGCAGAGATCAGGTCCCAGTTCTCGGCTTTGAGCGGCGCGTCCATCGTCTCCCAGCCCAGTTGGGTCGAGCCCTTGCGCCCGGAATGGCCGATCTGGCAGCAGATCTTGGCGCTCGTCTCTCCATGCACGAAATCGGTCAGCCGTTTCCACGCGGCCTCATGCTCGGGCGCATAGAGGCCGGGGCAACCGGGGGTAATGCGACCCGTGGGGCTGACACAGGTCATCTCGGTATAGACCAGGCCCGCGCCGCCCTTGGCGCGCTCGCCGTAATGGATCAGGTGCCAGTCGGTCGGGCAGCCATCGACCGCCTTGTATTGCGCCATGGGCGAGACCACGATGCGGTTCTTCAGATCCATGTCGCGTAGGCGAAAGGGGGCGAACATCGGCGCGCGCACGGGTTCGGCCGCAGCGCCCGCGCGGGTCTGGAACCATTGTTCGGCCGAGCGCAGCCAGTCGGCATCGCGCAGGCGCAGGTTTTCGTGGCTGATCCGCTGGCTGCGGGTCAGCAGCGAATAGTTGAACTGCACCGGGTCCATGTCCAGATAGCGTTCCACCTGCTCGAACCATTCCAGCGAGTTGCGCGCCGCCGATTGCAGACGCAGCACCTCGAGTCGGCGTTCTTCCTGATAGCGTTCGAACGCGCTTTCCATCGTCGGTTCGGAATGCAGATAGGTGGCCAGCGAAATGGCGCTGTCAAAGGCAAGGCGCGAGCCCGAGCCGATCGAGAAATGCGCGGTCGCCGCCGCGTCCCCCATCAGCACCACGTTTTCATGGTGCCATTTCTCGCAGAGCACGCGGGGAAAGTTGATCCAGACCGCTGAGCCGCGCAGGTGGCTGGCATTGGACATCAGCGCATGACCGCCCAGATGCGCGGCAAAGATGCGCTCGCAGGTGGCGACGCTCTCTTCCTTGGACATATGCTCGAATCCCCAGGCGTCCCAGGTCTCCTGGCTGCATTCCACGATCACCGTCGCGGTGTCCTCGTCGAACTGATAGGCATGCACCCACATCCAGCCATGTTCGGTCTTCTCAAAGATGAAGGTGAAGGCGTCGTCGAATTTCTGATGGGTACCAAGCCAGATGAACTTGCACTGGCGGGTGTCGATATCGGGTTTGAAATGCTCCGCCAGATCGCTGCGCACGCGCGAGTTCAGCCCGTCGCAGGCCACCACCAGATCGTATTCCGCCTGATATTCGGCGATGGCGCGCGCCTCGGTCTGGAACTGCAGGTCGACGCCCAGTTCCCGCGCCCGGTCCTGAAGCAGGAGCAGCATAGCCTTGCGCCCGATCCCGGCAAAACCGTGCCCGCCCGAGACAGTGCGCACCCCGTCATGCACCACCGCGATATCGTCCCAATAGGCAAAGTTCGAGCGGATCATCTCGGCGCTCTTGGGGTCGTTGGCGGCCAGGTTTTCCAGCGCGTCATCGCTCAGCACCACGCCCCAGCCGAATGTATCGTCACCCTTGTTGCGCTCGATCACGCTGACCTCGTGCGAAGGGTCGCGCAGCTTCATCGAAATGGCGAAATACAGCCCCGCCGGACCGCCACCCAGACATGCGATACGCATTGCATCCTCCCTCGCAAGATACGCTGATCAAGGAAGAGGATACGGGGATTCGGGTATATTTCAAGCCTAAACCTTTAAGCTTGAAATATATCGAGGCGGCGATTACCCTGCCGACAAGACAGGAGGATCTGCGATGATCGACTGGGACGATGCATTCGACAATTCCAGCTATGTGCCGGGGTCGGACGGGCTGGCCGCCACCTGGGGTGCGGCGGCGGCGGCTTGGCGTGAGAGCCGGGGCGGGACGCTTGACATCTCTTATGGTCCGGGCGCGCGCAACCGGCTGGACCTGTTCCGCCCCGAGGGCGTGGCGAAGGGCCTCGTGGTGTTCGTGCATGGCGGCTATTGGCAGAAGCTCGACAAGAGCGTCTGGTCGCATTTCGCCGCCGGACCGCTCAGCCGGGGCTGGGCGCTGGCGGTGCCGTCCTACACGCTGGCGCCCGAGGCGCGGTTGGGCCGGATGGCCAAGGAGATCCGCTCAGCGATCGAAGAGGCAGCGCGTCACGTCGCGGGACCGGTGCGGCTGGCGGGTCATTCCGCCGGTGGCCATTTGGTGGCCCGCATGGCCTGCGTCGACGGGCCGCTGCCTGACCGGCTGGACCGGGTGATCAGCATCAGCGGTATCCACGATCTGCGCCCGCTGCTGGGCACCCGGATGAACGAGGTTCTGCACCTGGACGCGGCAGAGGCCGAGGCCGAAAGCCCGGCCTTGCTGCCCCGGCGCGCGGGCCTGTCGGTCACCTGCTGGGTAGGTGCCAACGAGCGGCCCGAACTGGTGCGCCAGACGCGCCTTCTCTCCGAGGCCTGGGACGTGCCCAATGTGTTCGACCTGGGCCATGACCATTTCTCTGTTGTTGCCGAACTGGGCCGGCCCGGTTCGGCTCTGCTGACCGAGCTTCTCAAGGATTGACCCGATGTCCCAGGCCTATGACCCCAGCCAGGAAGGCGCCAAGATGTCCTATGCCAAGGACATGAGCTATGGCGATTATCTGCATATGGATGCGCTGCTGGCGACCCATCATCCGCAATCGGATGCCCATGACGAGATGCTGTTCATCATCCAGCACCAGACCAGCGAATTGTGGATGCGGCTGGTGCTGCACGAACTCAGGGCGGCGCGTAATCTGCTGCTGGCGGGTGGCGATTTCCGGCCTGCGTTCAAGATGCTGACGCGGGTGGCGCGCATCTTCGACCAGCTCAATTCCGCCTGGGACGTGCTGCGCACGATGACGCCCAGCGACTATACGACATTTCGCAACGCGCTTGGCAATTCCTCGGGTTTCCAGTCGCATCAGTACCGGCTGATCGAATTCATGCTGGGCAATCGCAATACCGCGATGATGAAGGTGCATGAGCACCGACCCGAGTTGCACGCGATGCTGGCAGCGGAACTGGAGCAACCCTCGCTCTATCATGTGGCGCTGCGGGCGCTGGCGGCGAAGACGGGCGCCAGTTTCGCGCCCGAGGTCTACCGGATGGACAACCCGCACAACGCCGATGCGGTGGTGCAGTCGGCCTGGCGGCAGGTCTACGAGGATCCGGCGAAATACTGGGACCTCTACGAGTTGGGCGAGAAGCTGGTCGATCTCGAGGACTATTTCCGCCGTTGGCGGTTCAACCATGTCACCACGGTGGAACGGGTGATCGGGTTCAAGCGGGGAACCGGCGGCACCAGCGGTGTGCAATACCTGCGCCGCATGCTCGAGGTGGAACTGTTCCCCGAGCTTTGGCACCTGCGCGGCGATCTTTGATCGGTTCCGCGCGAACGGCCTGAGCCCGGACACATCCCCGCCGGGATCCGCATCCGCCTTGCCGTGCGGCGCTTTTTAACGGGGCAAGGCAGGGAGAAAAGTACCGGCCGGTTCCGGACATGGGCCAAATATGCTTATGAAATAAACGATATTCATGTATGGTCGCGGCCGTCTTGGCTCGATGCATGTTGCCTGCGACAGGGGCAGCTATGCCTATTTTGGTTCGACTATTTTGCGACGTCCGGCTGGGAGTGTGAATGGCTGGCGCGCTGAACACTCATTTAAAGGAGGCTGACATGCCCGAACTTTTCAACTCCGACATCGAAGAAACCCCCGAAGCCCGGCTGGAAGACACTTCCGTGATGAGCTCGATCAGCTCTGGCGACGAAGGAGACGAGGGCAACGAGGACAACGAAGGCAACGAAAACGACGAGGGCAACGAGGGCAATGAAATCTCGGCCTCGACCTATGACGACGATCACAACGAAGGCAACGAAGGAAACGAGGGCAACGAGGGTGTCGCCGGCCAGGAAGATGACGAGGGCGACGAGGGCGATGAGGGCAACGAGGGCAACGAGGGCAACGAGGGGAACGAAGGCGACGAAGACAACGAGGACGACGAGGGGGATGAGAACGACGAAAACGACGAGAACGACGAAAATAACGAAGCCGATGAAGGCAACGAACATGACGAGGGGGACGAGAATTTCTCGATCATCTCCAACAACACCGACGGATCTATCGACCTCTCCGAAGCTGACGAGGGCAATGAATATGATGAGGGAGATGAGGACAGCACATACTGGGACTTCAACTTTGATGACGAGTACGACCAGGGCATAGATGCAAATATGCATGAGGCCGATGAAGGCGACGAGGGTGACGAGGGCGACGAGAACGACGAAGGCAACGAGAACAACGAAGGTGACGAAGGCAACGAAGGCGACGAGGGCAACGAGGGCGACGAAGGAATAATCAATATTGGCCTGGAAGGGGACGAAGGCAACGAAGGCAACGAAGGCGACGAGAACGACGAAGGTGACGAAGGCAACGAGAACAACGAAGGCGACGAAGGCGACGAGAATAACGAAGCCGACGAGGGCGACGAGTTCGACGAAGGCAACGAAAATGGCGAGTTCTTCGACAGAGGCCAGGAAGCTGACGAAGGCGACGAAGGCGATGAAGGCGACGAGGACGACACGTATAGTGGCCTCCTTGAAGAAGCTGACGAAGGCAACGAAGGCGACGAGGGCGATGAGGATGACGAAGGCGACGAGGATGACGAGAGCGATGAAGGCGACGAGGGCGACGAGAGTCAGAATAGCGACGAGGGCGATGAAGGCGACGAAGGCGACGAGCTGAACGACGGCGACGAAGGCAACGAGGGCGACGAAGGCAACGAGGGTACCGAAGGTAACGAAGGCAACGAGGGCGACGAGGACAACGAAGGCAATGAGGGCAACGAGGGCAACGAAGGCAACGAAGCCAACGAGGGCAACGAGGCCAACGAAGCCGACGAAGACAACGAGGGCAACGAAGAAGACGAAGGCAACGAGGACAACGAAGGCAACGAGGGCAATGAGGACAACGAGGGCAACGAGGCCGACGAGGGCAATGAAGGCAACGAAGGCAACGAAGGCAACGAGGGCGACGAAGGCAACGAGGGCGGCCTGAACGACGAAGGCGACGAAGGCGACGAAAACAACGAAGGCGGCGAAAACGACGAAGGCAACGAAGGCAACGAGCACAACGAAGGCAACGAGGATAACGAAGGCAACGAAGAAGACGAAGGCAACGAGGACGACGAAGGCGACGAGGATAACGAAGACGACGAAGGCGACGAGGATGACGAGGGCGACGAAGGCGACGAGGGCGACGAACCCCTTGAGCCCGACCACCCCTCGCGGCACGACGAAGGCGACGAAGGAAACGAAGACGACGAAGGCGACGAGGATGCCGATGCTCTGCTCGATGATGAGGGGGACGAAGGCGATGAGGGGGACGAGGATGACGACGGCAACGAAGGCGACGAAGACGACAACCTCGCCGATTCCGGCAACGAAGACGACGAAGGCGACGAGCTGAACGAGCCCGACAACGGCGATGAAGGCGACGAGCATGACGAAGGCAACGAACATGACGAAGGCGACGAAGACGACGAGGGAGACGAAGGCGACGAAGGGGACGAGGGGGATGAAGACGACGAAGGCGACGAGAGCGTCTGACCCCAACTGATGCGACTGCGGGGCGGGCGCGATCGTTCTGATCCGGGCCCGCTCACCTGAGCTTCGGATCAGAACGCTGCGGGGGTGCCGGTGGCATGTGATCCGGTCGCGGGGTGACTCTCTGGACCGCTCAAATCAGGTGTAAACCGGATGATCGCAGTGCGCCCCCGCGTGTATCGGCGTTGTCGAAATGTCTGTGGTGTCCCTGCGATTGCACAGCGACAAAACAGCTGGGCCCCGCACGTCACCCGTTTGCAGATCTTTGGTTCTGTCCAAAACCGACCTTGTGAGTGTGCAGAAACTGTCGTTGGGGGGCATGGACCTGCCCGACCTGCTGTTCTACGCTCGCGCCAAATCACCCAGTGGAACCCTGGTTTCCAGGAGCGAGGTAAACATGAACTATCACAGCCCCGCCAGTTTTGCCGAGGCTTCGGCGCTGGCTGCAAATGCGGACGGTATCACGCGGTTTCTTGCAGGTGGAACCGATGTGCTTGTGCAATTGCGCGCCGAAATCGTCACCCCCGACACGCTGATTGACGTCAAAAAGATCAATGGTGTCAGCGACATCACCCGTAACGAGGATGGCAGCTGGACGCTGGGTGTGGCTGTTCCCGGCGCCGAGCTGGGCGAGCATGCGGGGCTGGTCGCCGACTGGCCCGGTGTGGTCGAGGCGATGAACCTGGTGGGCTCCACCCAGGTGCAGGGCCGTGCGACGCTGACCGGCAACCTCTGCAACGGCTCACCGGCCGCCGATTCCGTGCCCGCCATGGTCGCGGCCTCCATGACCGCGACCGTGACCGGCCCCGATGGCGAACGCGTCGTGGCGGTCGAGGATATTCCGACCGGCCCCGGCCGTATCTCGCTGGCCAAGGGCGAACTGGTTTCGGCGCTGCACATTCCGGCACGTGGCGCGAATGCGGGCGATGCCTATCTGCGCTTCATTCCGCGCAGTGAGATGGATATCGCCGTGGTGGGCTGTGCCGTGAACCTGCGCCTGGACGGTGACACCATCACCGAAGCGCGCGTGTCGCTTGGCGCCGTGGCGCCGACCGTCCTGCTGGTCCAGGACGCCGCTGCCGCGATCATCGGCTCCACGCTGGATGACGCCGCGCTCGACCGTCTGGCCGCCGCTGCCTCGGCCGCCTGCAAGCCGATCGACGACAAGCGTGGCACCATCGCGTTCCGTACCGAAGTTGCTGGCGTGCTGGCCAAACGCGCCGCGCGCATCGCCTATGCCCGGGCCAAGGGTGAAATCATCAAGGGGCACCACGGATGAGCAAGATCCACGTATCCACTACCGTCAACGGCGATGCGGTCGAATATCTCTGCGACCCGCGCGAAACCCTGCTGGACTGCCTGCGCGACAAGCTGAGCCTGACCGGCGCCAAGGAAGGCTGCGGCACCGGCGATTGCGGCGCCTGTTCGGTGACGCTTGACGGGCGGCTCGTCTGCTCCTGCCTGGTGCTGGGGGTCGAGGCCGATGGCAAGGAAATCGGCACGGTCGAAGGCATCGCCGAGGGCGATGAGCTGCACCCGCTGCAACAGAAGTTCATCGACTATGCCGCGCTGCAATGCGGCATCTGCACCCCCGGCATCCTGGTCGCGGCCAAGGCGCTGCTGGAGCAGAACCCCGACCCGACCGAGGAAGAGGTTCGGTTCTGGCTGGCCGGCAACCTGTGCCGTTGCACCGGCTATGACAAGATCATCCGCGCCGTGATGGACACGGCCCGCGACATGAGAGAGGCGGTATAATGGCGCTCGACGATCGTAAATCCGACGGTTTCACCTTTGTCGGCACCCGCCCGAACCGGCCCGACGGGCTGGACAAGGTCACCGGCCGCGCCCGGTTCGGCGCCGATGCGTCGGCCCCCGGCATGCTGCATGGCGCCATCCTGCGCAGCCCGCACGCCCATGCCCGCATCCTGCGCATCGACACGTCCAAGGCCGAGGCGCTGAAGGATGTGAAGGCCGTGGTCACCCGTGCCGATTTCTCGGACAAGGTGGAATTTGCGCCGGGGCTGGAGGGTGATTTCTGGAACATCCTCGAAAACGTCATGGCGGGCGACAAGGCGCTCTATGACGGGCATGCCGTGGCCGCTGTTGCCGCCACCTCGGCGCTGGCCGCGCGTGATGCGCTCAAGCTGATCGAGGTGGAGTACGAGGTTCTGCCGCATGTGACCGATGTGGACAAGGCGATGCTGATGGACGCCCCGGTGATCCGTCAGGGGGCTGCGGATTACTCGGTGCCCGAGGGGATGCATCCCAACGTGGTGCGCAAACATGAAAGCGGCCATGGCGATGTCGAGGCGGGCTTTGCCGAAGCCGACCTGGTGATCGAGGATCACTTCACCACCGAGGCCACCCACCAGGGCTATATCGAACCGCATGCCTGCTTGGCCACGCTGGGCGCCGATGGCAAGGGAGAGCTGTGGTGCTGCACCCAGGGTCACTGGATCGTGCAGAAAACTTGTGCCGCGCTTCTGGGGATCGAAACCGCCAACCTGCGGGTGACCGCCTCGGAGATCGGTGGCGGCTTTGGCGGCAAGACCACCGTGTTCATCGAGCCGGTGGCGCTGGCGCTGTCGCGCAAGGCCAATAAGCCGGTGAAACTGGTGATGAGTCGGTCCGAGGTGTTCCGCGCCACCGGGCCGACCGCCTCGGCCTCGATGGATATCAAGATCGGCATGAAGAAGGACGGCACGCTGACCGCTGCCCAGGGTACGTTCCGCCTGCAAGGCGGTGCCTTCCCCGGCGGTCCGGCGGATTTCACCGCCATGTGCGCCTTTGCCCCCTATAACCTGCCGCATGTGCGCCAGGTGGGCTATGACGTGATGACCAACCGACCCAAACAGGCCGCCTATCGCGCGCCCGGCTCGCCCATGGCGGCATTTGCGGTGGAATCGGTGATCGACGAGCTGTGCAATCAACTGGGACTTGACCCGATCGAGGTGCGTCTCAAGAATGCCTCGCGCGAGGGGACCAAGGCGAGCTATGGGCCCAGGTTCCAGCGGGTCGGCCTGGTCGAAACGCTGGAAGCGGCCAAGGCCCATCCCCATTACACCGCGCCGCTGAAACCGGGGCAGGGACGGGGGATTTCCTGCGGGTTCTGGTTCAACCATGGTGGCGAGACCTCGGTCTCGCTGGCGCTGAGCGAGGATGGCTCGGCGCAGGTCATGGTGGGCACGCCCGATATCGGCGGTAGCCGCGCCTCGATGGCGCTGATGGCGGCCGAGGTGCTGGGCATCCCCTACGAGAACATCCGGGTGACCATCGCAGACACCGCCACGCTGGGCTATAACGACGTGAGCCATGGCAGCCGGGTGACCTATGCCAGCGGGCTGGCCACCATCAAGGCGGCGCGCCACGCGGTCGAGAAACTGTGTGAGCGGGCGGCGACGAAATGGGGCATCCCGGTGGATGCGGTGAAATGGGAAAACGGCTGCGCGGTGCCCTCGGGGCCGAATGCGGGCGAATTCGACCCGCTGCCGCTGGCCGATATCACCGCCGACATGGGCCGCACCGGGGGGCCGATCTCGGGCCATTTCGAGGCGACACCCGAAGGCGCGGGCGTCAGCTTTGCCACCCATATCGTGGATGCCGAGGTGGACCCCGAGACCGGCAAGACCAAGGTCGTGCGCTATACGGTGGTGCAGGATGCCGGTAAGGCGATCCATCCCACCTATGTCGAAGGGCAGTTCCAGGGGGGCGCCGCGCAGGGCATCGGCTGGGCGCTGAACGAGGAATATATCTATGGCGCCGACGGGCGGCTGCAGAACAGCGTCTTCCTGGATTATCGCATCCCGGTGGCCAGCGACCTGCCGATGATCGACACGGTGATCGTCGAGGTGCCCAATCCCGGCCATCCGTTCGGGGTGCGCGGGGTGGGCGAAACCTCGATCTGTCCGCCGCTGGCGGCCATTGCCAACGCGGTCTCGGCCGCCGCCGGCGCGCGGATGAGGCAATTGCCGATGTCGCCGCCGCGTATCCTGGCGGCGCTCAAGGCGGATGGTTGAGGTCCATCTCTGGTCCAGCCTGCGGTCGCTGGCCGGGGGCTGCGAGGTGGTCTCGGTCGAGGCCCGCGATACCGGCGAGATGCTGCGCGCCCTGGTGCGCGCACATCCCGAGTTGCAGGCGCCCATCGACGCGGGTGTCTCGGTTGCCATCGACGGGCGGGTGATCGCCTCGGGCCTGACCGAACCGATCCCCGAGGGGGCCGAGGTCTATCTGATGCAGCGCCTGCGCGGCGGGTAGGCTCCCGCCCCCCTCGGCGCCCCTTTCGGGGCGCCTGCGGGCGTTGGGCCGGGCGCCGCTGCGCGGCGGGTCTTTTGCGAGGCGCTGCCTCGCGCTCCGGAGTATTTGCGGCAGAATGAAGGAGTGGACGCCTGCTCTTTCTTCTTGCTGAAAATATCCCGGGGGAGTCACCGAAGATGAAGGGGCAGCGCCCCCAGCTACGGGTCAACCGCGCGGGTCGTCGAGATCTTGAGTGAACCGGCGCGGCATCAGGCCGGATTGGAACCATGTGACCATCGAGTAGATGGAATAGACCGGCAAACCCGTGCGCCTGCGCAGATCGGCGGCATAGGGCACCATATTGGTGCATTCAAGAACGATGGCGCCCGCGTCGGGTTGTTGCTCCAGGATCTCGTCGGCCGCATCCAGCATGTCCTGTCGGCAGGCGGCGAAGTCGATTTGGGGCGCGTCCCCCAGGATATCGCGGGAAAAGGCGCGCCCTCCATCCGTGCCGAAGACCGGTGTATCCGCAGGCACGCCGGCGGCGGCCAGATGGGCGGGGCTCAGGGTCGCTTTGGAGATGGTCAGGATCACCGCTTTTTTGCCCGGGGGCAGAAGGGCCTGTACCATCGGCACCTGCATCAGCGAGGAGGTCGCCACCGGTACGCCGAGGGCCGCGCGCAACTCGTCCTGAACCAGCGCGAGAAAGCCGCAATTGGTGGTGATCCCGTCCGCGCCAGTGGCCACCAGATCGAGACCCGCCTCGACAAAGGCGTCGAGCAGCACGCGAGGATCGCCGCGCACCACCCGATCGGGTGAAGCGCCGCGCACCACCCTGTAATGCACCGGAAAGGGCCAGGTCAGCGCATTGCCCATATCGCCGGGAATGCGGGGAAAGCGGGTTTCCAGCATCAGGATGCCGACCGTGGCACCAAACACCGTCTTGCCGCCGGATTGTATGGACATGTTTGCCTCAGAGTTCGGGGACATAAAGTTGGGCATAGGCATCGCGCACCGCCTGTGTCGCCCCTTCGCGGCGGCGCTCGATATGGGCGCGCATCTCGGCCATGGCGCCGTCTGCGTCGTGGCGGGCCACCGCGTCGAGGATGCGTTGATGCGCCGAAACCATGGTCTGGCCCTGCGGCCCCAGCGCCTGCAGGCGGCGCAGGTCGATCAGGCGCAGATAGCGGATGCGGTCATTGAGATTGCCGAGCATCCGCGCCAGTTCGCCATTGCCCGACAGCGCGCAGAGCCGTGTGTGAAACCATTCATCCATGCTGAGCAGCGTTTCGGTATCGGCGCGCGCGGTATAGTCGGGCGCGATATCCTCGAGGTCCTGCATCAGGATGGCGATCTCGCGCTCGTCGCCGCGCAGGGCGGCAAGGCGCGCCGCCTCGACCTCGACCGCTACCCGCGCCTCGTAGAGATCCATCACCAGTTCCGGCGAGAGCGAGCGGCAGAAGAAGCCGCGCCCCGAGCGGAAGGTCAGGAAACCCTCGGCCACCAGCCGGTTCAGCGCCTCGCGGATCGGGGTGCGCGAGGCGTCGAGCTGGGTTGCAAGCGCGCTTTCGTTGATGCGGGCGTCGGGCTTGAAGGCGAAATCAGCCGCCATGCGGCGGAGCGCCTGGTAGAGCCGATCAACATTGCTTTCCGATTTGGTCATTAGGTGCCTCGATGTCGGGGGC
Organism: Ruegeria sp. YKSF070; assembly: GCF_059612725.1. Lineage (NCBI taxonomy): Bacteria > Pseudomonadati > Pseudomonadota > Alphaproteobacteria > Rhodobacterales > Roseobacteraceae > Ruegeria > Ruegeria sp. YKSF070. Next base: position 17,084 of record NZ_JBXWRD010000030.1, read on the forward strand.
AGGATATCGCGGGGTTGACTTGTGCGCAAGATGTGATGCAGAGCTGTATACAATTCTGAACGCAAATGTTGTGAGGGCGAGTCGCATGGACAACCGGATGAATGGCGCCGAGGCGATGGTGCGCATGCTCGAGGCGCAGGGGGTGCGGCATATCTTTGGCCTGTGTGGCGACACCACCTTGCCGTTTTATGACGCGATGCTGCGGCTCGATCACCAGATCACCCATGTGCTGACCCGTGACGAGCGCTGTGCCACCTATATGGCCGATGGCTATTCCCGCGTCACGGGGCGCGTCGGTGTGGCCGAGGGGCCGTCGGGCGGTGGTGCCACCTATATCCTGCCGGGGTTGATCGAGGCCTCGGAAAGCTCTTATGCGGTGTTGGGGATCACCACCGATATCTCGGTCGCCTCTTACGGAAAATACCCGCTGACCGAGGTGGATCAAAAGGCGCTGATGGCGCCCCTGACCAAGTGGAACACGGTGATCAGCCGCGCCGATCACATCCCGCGCATGGTGCGGGCGGCGTTCCGGGCGATGACCACGGGGCGCTCGGGGGCGGCGCATATCGGCCTGCCCTATGACGTGCAATATGATCCGGTCGACGCCGCTGATATCTGGGCTGATCCCATGACCGCCAGCTATCCCGCTTATCCGCAGGCGCCCGCGCCCGGAGCGGCGCAGGCGGCGGTGGAGGCAATCCTGTCGGCAAAGAACCCGCTGATCGTCTGTGGTGGCGGCGTAGTGATCGCCCAGGCCTGGGAGGAGCTGGACCGGCTTGCTACCCGGCTTGACATTCCGGTGGCCACCTCGATCTCGGGGCAGGGGTCTCTGGCCGAGACCCATCCCAACTGTCTGGGCGTGGTCGGCTCGAACGGAGGCACCGACGAGACATGGGAGATGATGGAGGCTGCCGATCTGGTGGTGTTCATGGGCTGCCGGGCGGGGTCGACTACCACGGCACGGTGGGAGGCGCCGAAACCCGGAACCCGGATCGTGCATTTCGACAATGACCCGATGGTGATGAATGCCAATTACCGGACCGAGGTCGCGGTGGTGGGCGATCTGCGGCTGGCGCTGGCCGAGGTGAACGCGGTGCTGGACGCCCGCGCGCAGGGGGCCGATACCTTTGGCGGCGCGGCGGCGATCGCCGAGAAGAAGCGGCGGAAGTTCGACGCGTTCGAGGTGCTGGCGCGTTCCGATCAGGCGCCGATCCGGCCCGAGCGGGTGATCCGCGCGCTGATGAACACGCTGCCCGAGGATGCGACCGTGGTGTCCGATCCCGGCACCAGCTGCCCCTATTTCTCGGCCTATTACCAATTGCCGCGTCCGGGGCGGCATTTCATCACCAACCGCGCTCATGGGGCGCTGGGATACTCGCTGTCGGCCGCTTTGGGCGCCTGGTACGGGCGGCCCGCGTCCAAGACCGTGGCGCTGATGGGTGACGGGTCGTTCGGGTTCACCGTGGGAGAGCTGGAGACCGTCTGCCGGTCGCGGGCGCCGATCACCTATGTGGTGTTTTCCAACGCGACATTCGGCTGGATCAAGGCCAGCCAGTTCGCCGACAAGGACGCGCGCTATTACAACGTGGATTTCAACCGCACCGACAATGCGGCCATCGCGGCGGCCTATGGGGTGAAATCCTGGCGGGTCGAGGACCCAGCCGATCTGGAGCGGGTGCTGGCCGAGGCGATTTCCCATGACGGGCCGACGCTGGTTGACGTGATCACCCAGCCGCTGGAGGAAAGCAATGCCCCCGTCCGCCGCTGGATGGGGTAAGGCGGACGAGGGCAGGGCAGGCGGTTCGGGAGGGCCGCCTGGAGCGGGCCGCGCGCTTGGGCGGTCACGCGGTCCGCTCTGGTCTGGTGCGTGTGTGGGTCTCTACTCGATCTGGCGGGCGCTGCCCGAAACGCGGACGCCTTGGCCGGGGGTATCGCCGATCTCGACCCTTAGCAGCGAGCGGGCGCCCATATCCTCGCCCTGCACGATGTCGATCGTGCCGCCATGCGGCCAGCCGAGATCGCGCAGATACCCCGCCAGCGCGGCGGCGGCGGCACCGGTTGCCGGATCCTCCAGCACACCGCCGATGGCAAAGGCGTTACGGCTGTGAAACCGCTGCGGGGTCTCGACCCAGAGCAGATTGATGGTGGTGAAGCCGTTCAGCCGCATATAGGCGGCGCCCCGGTTCAGATCGTACTCCATCGTTGCCAGCCGGGTGCGGTCGCGCAGGGCCAACACAAGGTGATCGTTGCCCGCATTGGCCACGGCGGCGGGCAGGGTCGGGTCCAGGTCGCTTTCGTCGAGACCAAACAGCGCCAAGGCGGCCTCCAGCACCTCGAGGTCCACCGCGCCGCTGCGGGTGGGGGGCGAGATCAGTGCCGCCTGCACTCGGTCGCCATGACGCTGCCCCTCGACCGAGATGCCAGCATCGTTGAGTTGCAGGGCATAGGTGCCTTCGCCGAAACGATCCGCGAGCGTCGCCCCCAATGCGATGGTGGCATGGCCGCAGAAAGCGACCTCGCCCACCGGTGCGAAGTAGCGCACCCGCCAGCCTGCGCCCTCTGGCGCTGCAAAGGCGGTCTCGGAATAGCCGACCTCGGCCGCGATGCGCTGCATCTCTTCCTCGGCGGGCATCTGGTCGGCGATCACCACGCCGGCCGGGTTTCCGCCCAGGGCGCCGTCGGAAAAGGCCGCGATCCGGTCCACATGTGCTGTCATGTCAAATCCTCCTGTGGGAGTGGATCCCGCCAGAGCGGGGCCCTGTTCCTTAGTTAATGCGTGCCAGAAAGTCTTTCATCTCGGCGGCGATTTCGGTCCCGTATTCCTCGAGCGCGAAATGCCCGGTATCGAGGATATGGAACTCCAGATCGGTCAGGTCGTTCTTGTAGGGATGCGCGCCCGCTTCGGGAAAGATCACGTCGTTCTTGCCCCACATCAGCAGCGCCGGCGGCTGATGCTCGCGAAACAGCGCCTGCCATTTCGGGTATTCGGCCAGGTTGGTGCCGTAATCGAGGAACATCTCCAACTGCACCTCCTGATTGCCCGGACGGTCGAGCAGGTATTGCACGTGCCAGAAATTGTCCGGGCTGATCGCGTCGGGGTTCTGGGTGCCATGGGTGAACTGCCATTTGGTGGCATCCATGGTCAGAAAGGCGCGCAGCGCATCGCCATTGGCGACCGAGGGGTCGGCCCAATAGGCCTTCATCGGGTCCCAGAATTCGCGCAGGCCCTCTTCATACGCATTGCCGTTCTGGATGATGAAACCAGTGACCCGCTCGGGATCTTCGGCGAACATGCGATAGCCCACGGGTGCGCCGTAATCCATCAGATAGACGGCATAGTCGTCGACGCCCTTGGCATCCAGGAGCTGGGTCATCAGTTGCGCGGTTCCGGCAAAGCTGTAGTCATATTCCGCCGCATCCGGCATGTCCGAGGCGCCGAAACCGGGATAGTCGGGCGCGATCACGTGATAATCGGCGGCCAGTTCCGGGATCAGGTTGCGGAACATATGTGACGAGGTCGGGAACCCGTGCAAAAGCAATACGGTCGGATTGGCCGGGTCGCCCGCCTCGCGATAGGCGATCTTCAGCCCCTCCAGCGTCTCGGTGCGGAACTGGGTCTGAACGGGCTCGGCGGCAAGCAGGCTTGACGGCAGGATGTAGAATCCCAGCGTCATGACCCCGGCGGAAAACAGCGATCCGGCGGTGATGGTGGCGGCGGTATTGAGCAATGTGCGAAGCATGTCGAAAGCTCCCTCTGATAATGAGTTGGGGTTTGGTCTTGGGACTTGAAGAGGTGGGGCCGGTCTGTCCGGCCTAATTCTGCTCGGACAACTGTTGTTTCAGCCGTTCGTTTTCCGCCCTGAGCTGCGCCAGCTCGGCGCCAAGCGCGTTCAGATGCGGGGCCAGTTCGGCCTCGGTGTACCGGGGGGTGATGTGCTGGGGACAGTTCCAGTCCAGCCCCTCGACCGAGATGATGGCGGCGCGTTCGGCCGGGTGGGTCTGCCCCTCGGGCAACAGGCTGGCGGCGGCCTCGGGCCCTTCGGTGAATTTCATCCGGCCAAGGATCTTCAGCCGCCGCTGGTTGGCGTAATCCATCAGGATCAGCGCCACCCGGCTGTTGCCGTCCAGATTGCCGCGCGAGATATACTGCCGGTTGCCCGACAGGTCGGCATAGCCGATCGTCCGCGGCCCCAGCACCCGCAGGAACCCGGCAGGCCCGCCGCGATACTGCACATAGGGCCAGCCGATTTCCGAAACGGTGGCCTGATAGAACCCGTCCCGCGCCTCGATGAATGCCTGTTCGGCAGGCCCGATCTCATGCCCCTGCTGCGGGCCGCCCTCGATGAACTTGGCATAGCTGCGGGCGGAGCCGAGCCGTTCCTGATGGGCACGAACGGCAGGGGTGAAGGTCAGCTGGGAAAAGGCGCGGGGCATCGTTCTATCTCCGTTCAGAGGCCAAGTTCGGTCAGGCCGGGATGGCCCTCGGGGCGCGGCCCGAGGGGCCAGTGAAACAGGCGCTCGTCCTCTGTAATCGGCAGGTCGTTCAGCGAGGTGTGGCGGGCCGACATGCGGCCATCCTCGTCGAACTCCCAGTTCTCGTTCCCGTAGGAGCGGAACCAGTTGCCGCTGTCGTCGTGCCATTCATAGGCATAGCGCACCGCGATGCGGTTGTCGGACCAGGCCCACAGCTCCTTGATCAGGCGATAGTCCAACTCCTTGTCCCATTTGCGGGTCAGAAAGGCGTGGATGTCGTCTTGACCGGTGACGAATTCGGCCCGGTTACGCCAGCGGCTGTCGTCGGAATAGGCGGGCGTCACCACGTCGGCGCTGCGGCTGTTCCAGCCGTTTTCGGCCAGACGCACCTTTTCGGCGGCGGTTTCGGCGGTGAAGGGGGGCAGTGGGGGGCGTGTCATTGGGGGTATCCCGTGTCAGGCGATGGAAGCGGCCAGAATTGCCAGCGTCAGAAGCAGGGGAACATGTCTTGTCGGGAAAAGGGCATAGCGGCGTCGCATGGCGTTAATCCTTAGGTGTACCGATCTGTTAACTTGCTCTCAAGGTGTACTGATCGGTAAACTTTTGCAAGTCCTTTTGTGCAGATTTTTTCGTGGGAGGAGGCGTGGCGGAAAAACTTCATTTCGCGACAATTGGTTACCGGTGGTGATTTGCACTCTGTTGCCCGCGTGTTTATGTACCGATCAGTAACCCAAGGACGAATCATGCGGCCTAATAAGAAAGACGAACTGGTGCGAAAAGCTCTGACGGTGTTCTACCGGGACGGGTTTCATGCCACTGGTATGGACAAACTGGTGGCCGAGACCGGGGTGTCGAAGACCTCGATCTATAAACACTTCCGCACCAAGGAAGAGCTGATCGTCGCGGTGCTGAAACTGCGCGACGAGAATTTCCGTGCCTGGTTCGAGACACGGGTAAACGAACTGGCCGATACGCCCGCCGACAAGTTCCTGGCCGCTTTTGATGCTCTGGGAGAGTGGTTCGAGGAAGACAGCTATCGCGGCTGCATGTTCATCAATGCGGGCGCCGAGTATCAGTGCAAGGACGACCCGATCCGGATGGAGGCCGCGCATCACAAGCAGGTGCTGCTGGATTACTTCACCGATCTGGCCCGGCAGGCCGGGGCCCGCGACCCCGAGGCGCTGGGATGCCAGATCCTGCTTCTGAAAGAGGGCGCAATCGTCATGTCCTCGCTGATGGGTACCACCAAACCGGCCTGTGATGCCAAGGACACGGCGCGCATCCTGCTGGACCACGCGTTGCAGGGGTAGGGCGCGGGCAAGCCGCGCCCCACGGTGTCAGGCCAGGGCGCGACCCTCGGCCACATGTTTCCTGAGGATCTCGGGCGGGGCGAACCGGTCTCCGTATTTGCCGGCCAGTTCCTCGCACCGGGCCAGGAACCGGGCCGGGCCATAGGTGTTGACGTATTGGAGATAGCCGCCGGTATGAACCGGCGCGCCGATCCCGAGGATCGAACCGACATTGCCATCCTCGACCGTGCGCAGCACGCCCTCTTCCAGACAGCGCAGGCTTTCCAGCACGGCGCGGAACAGGATGCGGTCCTTGATGTCCGCGTCGGGGATATCGGCCCCTTCCTTGCGCCAGGCGGCCAGTCCCGGCCAGATCGTCTTGCCCTGAGCGTCATAGTCATAGAACCCCTTGCCAGTGGCACGACCATGGCGGCCGTGCTGGCTGATCATTTCGGCCAGCATGGCGCGGGCGGCGGGGTTCTGTTCCTTGTCGGGGTCGAGAAGGCCCATTTCCACCTGAGTGTTGTAGATATCGGTCACCAGCTTGATCTGCACCTCGTCGAGCAGCGACAGCATGCCGGTGGGCATGCCGGTGAGGCGCGACAGGTTGTCGACGCGTACCGGATCGTGCCCCTCGGCCACCAGCTCCACTGCCTCGATGATCTTGGTGCCGATGGTGCGCGAGGTATAGAACCCGGTGCTGTCACCGACGATGATCGGGGTCTTGCGGATCTGGCGGGCAAAGTCGAAGGCCCGCGCCAGCGTCTCGTCCGAAGTCTTCTCTCCCGCGATGATCTCCAACAGCGGCATCTTGTCGACGGGTGAAAAGAAATGCAGGCCGACGAAGTTCTCGGGCCGCGTCGCGCCCGTCGCCAGCCGGGTGATCGGCAGGGTCGAGGTGTTGGACCCCCAGATGCCGTTTTCAGCGAGCAGCGCCTCATGCTCGGCCAGAACCGCATCCTTGATGTCGATCTTTTCGAACACCGCCTCGATGATCAGATCGCAACCTTTCAGGTCGTCGGCCCGGTCGGTCGGTGTGATCAGCGCCAGCACCGCTTCGCGCTCCTCGGCGCTCATCCGGCCCTGTTTCACCCGCTTGTCGAGCAGGGTGGCGGTATATGCCTTGCCACGCTCGGCGGCCTCGATCGTCTGGTCCTTGAGCACCACGGGCAGCCCCGCCGTGGCGGCGGAAAAGGCGATGCCCTGCCCCATCATGCCTGCGCCCAGAATGCCCAGACGCCGCACCTTGGAGGGCGGCACACCCTTGGGCCTGCTGGCGCCGCCGTTGACCTTGTTCATGCCAAAAAACAGCGTTTCGATCATGTTCTTGGTGCTGGCCAGCGGCGTCAGCGAGACGAAACGGCGGCTTTCATAGCGGGTAGCAGTGTCGAAATCGACCTTGCCCGCCGCCTCGGTCATGATGTCGAGAATGCGCGCGGGCGCAGGCATCAGCCCGCGTGTCTTCTTGTAGAGCATCGCGGCGGCGCCCGCGATGCGGGTCATGTTATGGGGCGCGGTCGAGGGGCCACCGGGGATCTTGTAGCCCTTGGTATCCCAGGGCTGGGTCACCGCCGCCGCATCGCCCTGCACCGACAGGATGTATTCCTTGGCGCGCGACAGGAGTTGACCGGCGGGCACCACCTGATGGATCAACCCGGCCTTTAGCGCCTTGTCGGGCGAGACCTGCCGTCCTTCGAGCAGGTAGGGCATCGCGCCTTCCAGACCCAGAAGCCAGGTCAGCCGCACCGTCCCGCCGCCGCCGGGCAACAGGCCCAGCGTCACCTCGGGCAGGCCGATCTTGGTTTTCGGATTGTCGGCGGCGATGCGGTGGTTGCAGGCCAGACAGATCTCGAACCCGCCCCCAAGTGCGGCGCCATTGATCGCGGCGACATGGGGTACGGGCTGTTTCTCCATCCGCCGCATCACGGCTTTGGTCGCCTCGACGGATCGGAACAGCGCCTCGACCCCGTCGGGTTCGATGCTTTTCAGCATCTTCAGATCGCCCCCGGCAAAGAACGTGTCCTTGGCCGAGGTCCAGATCACGCCTTTCAGCTCCGACTCCGCCTCGATCCGGTCCATGGTCGCGGCAAAGAGCGGCCAGAACTCGGCATTCATCGCGTTGACCGGCCCGTCCATGTCCATGGTCACGGTAACGATGCCATCGGCATCCTTTGCATAATGAAAATCACCCATTCTGCCGCTCCCTTACAGACGTTCGATCAAGGTCGAGATGCCCATGCCGCCACCGACACAAAGCGAGATCATCGCCCGTTTGGCATTGCGGCGTTCCAGTTCGTCCAGCACGGTCGAGACCAGCATCCCTCCGGTGGCACCCAGCGGGTGGCCCATGGCGATGGCGCCGCCGTTCACATTGGTGATCTCGTGGTCGATATCCAGATCTTTCATGTAGCGCAGCGCGACCGAGGCAAAGGCCTCGTTGATTTCCCAGATGTCGATGTCCGAGACCTTCAGCCCCGCCTTGTCGAGGCATTTCTTGGCCGCCGGGCCGGGGCCCGCCAGCATGATCACCGGATCGGTGGCGATGACGGTGGCCGAGACGATGCGCGCGCGCGGTTCCAGCCCCAGATCGCGGCCCGCCTTCTCCGAGCCGATCAGCACGGCGGACGACCCGTCGACAATGCCCGAGCTGTTGCCGGGCGTATGCACATGGTTGATGCGGGCCACCTGGGGATATTTGGCCAGCGCCATGTCATCATAGCCAAAGGCGCCCATGCCCGCGAACGAAGGGTTGAGCGCGCCCAGCTTCTGCATGTCGGTATCGGGCTTGATGAAATCGTCCCGCTCAAGGATGGTCAGGCCGTTTTCGTCGCGCACCGGCACCACCGAGCGGTCGAACCAGCCGCTGTCGCGGGCATGCGCGGCGCGGCGCTGGCTTTCCATGGCAAAGGCGTCCACATCCTCGCGGCTGTAACCGTCGATGGTGGCGATCAGGTCGGCGCCGATGCCCTGCGGGGCTGAATTTTGGTCGATCACGAAATCGGGGTCGGTAAACATCGCGCCACCCTGGCTGAGCATGGGGATGCGGCTCATCGATTCGATGCCCCCCGCGACCACCAGTTCCTCTTGATCCGATCCTACCTTGGCGGCGGCCATGTTCACCGCCTCAAGCCCCGAGGCGCAGAACCGATCCAACTGCACGCCCGGCACGGCCTCGTCCCAATGGGCCGCCTGCACGGCGGCCTTGGCGACGCAGGCGCCCTGATCCCCCACCGGCGCGGTGCAGCCCAGGATCACGTCGCCCACACGCGCGGTGTCCATGTCGTGGCGCGCCTGCATCTCGCGCAAGAGACCGGCGGCCAGCTGGATCGGCTTCACTTCGTAAAGCGCGCCGCTGGCCTTGCCGCGCGAGCGGGGCGTGCGCAGGGCGTCATAGATATAGGCGGGTGTTGCCATGACCGTTCCTCCTGAAGGTTTGGCAACAGCCTAGGGGCGGGAGTGGGCGGAACACAATGATCTGGCCGAGCAGAAAAATAGACATTAAGTGACAGGTATGGCGGTCACGATCCCGGCGACAATTGTCGCCAATATCCTCGAAGGCGCGGTGGCGCGCGGTGCCGACCCGGGGTCTATCCTGACGCGGGCGGGGCTATCTGGAGTTGTCGGTGCGTTGGAGGCGCCCGATTTCGTGCGTCTTGTGCGGGCGGTGACGCTAGCGCTGGATGATGAGTTGGCAGGATTGCAGCAGCGCCCGCAACGGGTGGGGACGCACACGATCATGGCCGCCCATGTCAGCCATGCCGACACATTGGGCGCAGCCTATGCCCGTGCGGTTGGTTTTATGGACCTGATGGACAATTCCTTTCGCTATTCGCTGCGGGAAAATGGCGCCAACTTGCTGTTCGAGATGACCCGCATTCCGGGGCGAGAGGTGCTCAATATCGCCGCGGTCGAGATGGTGCTGGTCCTGGTCAGCCGGATGCTGGCCTGGGTGGTGGGCAATCGCGGTGCGATTAATGGGGTCTGGTTCGACTATCCCGCGCCCGGTCATGCTGCGGCCTATCGCGCCATGTTCCACCGGGCGCCGATGCAGTTCGGGCAGGGCGGCAGCGGGATCGCGATCCCGCTGTCGCTGTCCCGCTTGCCGGTCCTTCGGACCGAAGAGCAGGCCGCCGCCTATGCGCGGCGCACACCGCTGGATGCGTTTCTGCCGCAGGATGGCACCGCTGGTCTGCCGCTGGAGGTCGCCGTTGCGGTCGAAACCCTGCTCAGCGCCGAAGGGGCGCTGCCGGATATGGCGCAGATCGCGGCAACGCTGGGTATCGCGCCGCATACATTGCGCCGCCGACTGAAACGGGACGGGGTCGATTACTCCGACATACGCAAGCAGGTCCGGCGCGATTTGGCGGTCAGGCTGCTGACCACCACTGACTCCCCGGTCGAAGAGATCGCTGCCCGGACCGGGTTCAGTGAGGCAAGCGCCTTTATCCGCGCTTTTCGAAGTTGGACCGGGCTGACCCCACGCAGCTATCGGGTGTCAGAGTTCTGAGCCAGGAATGCCTGCACCCTACTCGGTGCCGCAGAACAGGGAATAGAGCAACCCGATCACCTGTTCGGTATTGCTGTCGGACAGAGAATAGAAAACGGTCTTGCCTTCGCGCCGGGTGCTGACCAGCCCCTCTTCGCGCAGTCGGGCAAGCATCTGGCTGACCGCGGCCTGTCGGATCTCCAGGAGGTGCTCCAGTTGCCCCACCGATTTTTCGCCCGCCCCCAGATGGCACAGGATCATCAAGCGCCCCTCATGCGCAAGCGTCTTGAGATAGCCCGCCGCGCGGGCGGCGTTGCTCGCCATATCATCGGGTGTCTCTGGCGACAAAGGGGTGGCATCTTGCACGGTCACGTTGGGGGTCCTGTCCTCGTAAATGGCGTCAATATGCCTCAAGGACAGGGATGATGTCACCCCTAGATCGTTGGGGCTCCGCCTTGAAACGCATTGCCGCTGGCATAATCGCAAGGGGCTTCCTGCATGTTGAGGTGCAAATCGCGGCCGGTAAAAGGATGCGCGCGGGCCAACGCTTCGTCCACCTCGATCCCAAGGCCGGGTGCATCCGGTGGGATCACGAATCCGTTATCGACCTGGATCGAGCCCTTGATCAGCGCATCGTGGAACGGGGTCTCGATGCTTTCGAGCAGCAGGATGTTCGGGATCGACGCCGCAAGCTGGATATTGGCCGCCCATTCGATCGGTCCCGCATAGAGGTGCGGCGCCATCTGCGCGTTGAACAGCTCGGCAATGGCGGCAACCTTTTTCATCTCCCAGATGCCGCCCGCGCGCCCCAGGGCCGGTTGCAGGATCTCGGCCGCCCCGGCACGCAGCACGGCGCCGAATTCGGTCTTGGTGGTCATTCGCTCGCCGGTGGCCACGGGAATGCGCACGTTTCGGGCGACGCGGGCCATGTCCTCGATATTGTCGGGGGGCGTCGGCTCTTCGAACCAGAGCGGCGAGTAGGGCTCAAGCGCCTGCCCGAGTCGAATGGCGCCAGCGGTGTTGAACTGGCCATGGGTGCCGAACAGCAAGTCGGCGCGGTCGCCCACCGCCTCGCGGATCGCCTTGCAAAAGGCCACAGACAGCGAGATGTCGGTCATCGCGGGCATGTGGCCGCCCCGGATGGTGTAAGGGCCGGCAGGGTCGAATTTCACGGCCGTATATCCCCGGCGCACCATTTCGGCGGCGCATTCGGCGGCCTGGTCGGGCGAGGTCCAGAAGCCCGCGATATCGTGATGCGGCAGCGGATAAAGATAGGTATAGGCGCGGATACGTTTGTTCATCCGACCACCGATCAGCGCATGCACCGGGCGGTCCCGGTCTTTGCCCAGAATGTCCCAGCAGGCGATCTCGAGGCCCGAGAAAGCGCCCATCACGGTCAGATCGGGACGCTGGGTAAAGCCGCTGGAATAGGCGCGGCGGAACATCAGTTCGATATTCTCGGGGTTTTCGTCTGCCATGTGCCGGTCGAACACGTCTCGGATCACATGGATCATCGCCTCTGGCCCGACCGAGGAGGCATAGCACTCGCCCCAGCCGGTGATGCCGGTATCGGTGGTCACCTTGACCAGGATCCAGTAGCGCCCGCCCCAGCCGGGAGCGGGTGGCGCTGTGACGATGATATCGAGGTCTTGCAGCTTCATCTGGTACTCCATCGAGGGGGGCGGAGGCAAAAAATTGAAAATTTTTTGCTGGCAAATTTTCGGGGAAAATTTGCCGACAGTCTCCGGCGTCAGGTGAACAGGATCACGTTACGTTTGGCGCTTCCGGTGCGGGTGTCGGCGATGGCCTCGTTGATCTGCTCCAGCGACCAGCGCCCCGAGATCAGCTCGTCGAGCTTGAGACGGCCTTGCTGGTAAAGGTCGATCATCCACGGGATATCGCGCTGGATCACCACGTCGCCCATTTTTGAGCCGATCAGCCCGTGTCCCTGGAACGAGGCGCTCATCGGTTCGTATTGTGCCATGGCGCCGGCATGGGGCATGCCGATCATCACAGCCCTGCCGCCCCAGCCCAGGTATTTGGGTGCCTCGTCATAGGCGCGCACCGCACCGACCGTGACCAGCACCGCATCGGCGCCGCGCCCGCCAAGCGCCTTGTAGGCAGCGCGCCAGGGTTTCGGACTGGTGGCGAGCACACCATGGGTGGCGCCGAACTCGCGGGCGATGTTCAGTTTCTCTTCGGTCATATCCACCGCGACGATGCGACGGGCGCCCGCGATGCGGGCACCTTGGATGGCGTTCAACCCGACGCCACCCGCACCGATCACCACCACGTCCTGCCCGGCGCGCAGCCGGGCGGCGTTGACCGCCGCCCCGACCCCGGTGATCACCCCGCAGGAGAGCAGGCAGGCCACGTCGCGGCCCATATCATCGGGGATCCTGACGATCTGGCGCTGGCTGACCACCACCTTTTCGGCGAATGCGCCGCAGGCCATGGCCTGAAGCAGCGGTCCGTCGTCAACGGTACGCAAGGGGCCTTGCTTGACCCCGTCATAGGGTGTGTCACAGATCGTGGGTTGGCCGCCCGCGCAATTGGCGCAACTGCCACAGGCGCGGATGAGCGTGACCACGACCGGATCGCCCGGGGCAAAGCCCTGTACGCCTTGGCCTACGGCAGAGACCGTACCCGCCGCCTCGTGCCCGTAGACCGCCGGCAGATGCCCGCCCCAGGCGCCATCGGCATAGGAGATATCGGAATGGCAGATCGCGACCGCGTCCAGCGTCACCTCGACCTCGCCGGTACCGGGCGGGGTAAGCAACACTTCTTCGATCACCAGCGGTGCGTTGAACTCATGGCAAACGGCGGCGCGGATTCTCTGCATCCCGGCTCTCCTCGGCATTTCTTTACCCTACGGTGGACCGCGGCGCTCGGTGCGGCAAGGTGGAAACCGGCAAAGATACGTCGCTATTACGTGACGGCAGTCCGCGTGCGCAAAAAGATCACCAACCCTGCCGCCATCAATGCCAGCGCGACGAGGAAAGGCGCACCGGGCAGATAGACCGGTGCCTGTGGTCCGGTAAAGTGGGCGAATACGCTGGCCATCAACAGGGGTGAGACGATCATCGACAGGGCATGAACGGCGGACATCACCCCTTGCAGCGCGCCCTGCTGGTCGTCGGCCACGCTGCGCGACATGATCGCCTGCAAGGCGGGCGGGACCACCGCACCCATCGCGGTGATCGGGATCAGGATCAGGGCAAGCGTGCCGCTGGCGATGAAAGCGAGCAGCCCGAAGCCCACGAAGTCGAACAGCTGCCCCCAGATCACCGTGCGGCGCTCGCCGATGCGGCGGGTGAGATGCGGCAGCAGCCCGCCCTGAACCACTGCCATCAGGAAGCCGAAGATACCCAGCGACAGGCCGATCATTTTGGGTGACCAGCCGAAGCGCTCCTGCGAGAAATAGGACCAGATCGCCGGGTAGACATAGATCGCAACGGAATAGAGGAAATAGGCCCAGAGAAGGCCCTTGAGCCCGGGCACCCCACCCAACATGCGAAAGGCGCCCAGCGGATTGGCGCTGACCCAGGAAAAGGAGCGGCGGGTCGCGGCGGTCACCGTTTCGTTCATCACGAACAGGCCGAGGATGAAGTTCAGCCCGGCCAGAACCGCCGCCGCCCAGAATGGCGCGCGGGTGCCGAACTCGCCCAGGACCCCGCCCATCAGCGGCCCCAGCACAAAGCCGACACCAAAGGCCGCGCCCAGCATGCCGAAACGGGCGGCCTTTTGCTCGGGGCGCGAGACATCAGCCATATAGGCCGAGGCGGTGGCATGGGTGGCCGCCGTGATGCCGCCCACGACGCGGCCCGCCAACAGCAGCCAGATACTGCCCGCCACCGCCATCACCACATAGTCCAGCGCCATGACAAAGAGCGAGACCAGCAGAACGGGGCGCCGTCCGAAGGCATCGGACAGGCTGCCGATGATCGGGCCGAACAGGAACTGCATCGCGGCAAAGGCGGTGCTGAGCACGCCGCCCCACAGCGCCGCGTCGGCCAGGGTGCCGCCTTTCACCTCGACGATCAGGTCGGGCATGATCGGCATGATCAGGCCAATTCCCATGGCGTCGATCATCACCGTCGCCAGGATGAAGAGAAAGGGCAGGCGCATTCTGAACCGTCCGGTTTAGTTTGCCAGACCCTAGCCGCGCCGGTCGGGGTTGAAAAGCCGCTAAGTGACCGCTTGCGACCGGACGCGGGCGGCAAAGGCGCGGGCCTCGTCCGGGGCGGCACCCAGCTGTCGGGCCGGGTCGGTCAGTGCCACCGCGTCCAACTGCGGCCAATCGCGTGCAATCAGGTTGCGCAGCGGTGTTCGACTTTCCATCGCCTCAGCGCAGAGCGTCTTGACGGTGGCCTGCGCCTCGGGGCGGGGCAGGTGCTCGGCCAGCGCAAAGCTCACCGCCTCGGCGTGGATGGTGCCAAAACCCATGTCGAGCGTGGCGGCCATGGTGTCGGGGCAGGGGGCCAGTCCGGGCAGCAGGCGCTGGCAGATCTGCACCGAGGACGCGGCGCCCAGCACGATCTGGGGCAGGCACATCCATTCGCTGAACCAGGCGGCACCATCGCGCTGATACCGGTGCACGCCCGCGCCATGCAGCACCGCCAAGAGGCCCGGCACTTGCCGGGACAGTGCCACCATCGCCGAGGGGCCGACCGGGTTCTGTTTCTGCGGCATGGTCGAGGACGCGCCGCCACCACCCAGCGTGATCTCGGCGATGCCGGTCTGGGTCAGCTCGATGGCATCCTCGCCCAGCTTGCCAAGCGCCAGCGCGATGCGGGTGCACCAGTCGGCGAGCCGCAGCACCGGGGTCCGGTCGGTATGCCAGCTGCGCCCGGGGTCGGAAAGGTTCAGAAGCTGGGCCAGATCGGTGCGCAGCCGCGCCGCCTCTGGCCCCAGCGCACCGCTGGTGCCGGCGGCGCCGGAGAGTGACACCAACAGGCAGTCACGTCGTAGACCCGGCAATTCGCGCAACAGATCAAGCAGCGTTGCTCCCCAGGCCGAGACCACTGCGCCAAAGCTGGTGGGGGTGGCATGCTGACCGTAGCTGCGCGCTGCCATGGGCAGATCGGCATGGGTTTCGGCCAGCCCCGCCAGGATCTCCAGGATCGCACCCAGATCCCGTTCCAGCACCGATACCGCCTGCCGCAATCGCAGCATCAGGCCGGTGTCGATGATATCCTGCGAAGTAGCGCCCCAATGCACATATTGCGCATGTTCGGGCGCCTGCATTTCGCTTCGAAATGCGGCGACCAGCGCCGGGACGCTGACCCCGTTTGCCCCCGTCGCCTCAGCCAGGACGCCGGGGTCGAGGTGGATTTCCATCGCCGCGCGGTGGATTGCACCGGCGCTCTCGGCCGGGATCAGCCCCAGCGCGCCTTGCGCCTTGGCCAGCATCCCCTCGACCAGCAGCATCGCGCGCAACTCGGCCCCGTCGGTGAACAGCCGCCCGGCATCGCCCGCAGGAAAAAGGCGCGCCAGATGCGCGCTGTCAAACACTGATGCGGCCATCAGAACTGTCCTTCGATCCGTGTCAGCAGCCGCGCCAGCCCCTGCGGGTCGGCAAAGAACGGCGAATGAGAGCTGTTCATGACATGGACACGGTCGGATGGCCAGTCTGCCGTCATCTCCTCTTGGTATTCAGGTGGGATCGTCCGGTCCTCGGCGCAGCGGATATAAACCTTGGGTACGCTTGAGAAGCGGTCGGACAGGGTCAACGGCGTTTCTTGCGGCGCGATCGCCTGTGGGCAGAGGCGCGGCTGGGCGTAACGCACCCGCTCGGGCCGGCAGTCGTGATAAAACAGATCGGCGACCCGTTCGGGGTCGACGGTATAGGATAACCCGTCCTCGGATTTCACCACCGCCTCGGTCAGGGTCTGGCGCGGCGCGCGTTTGCGCATCTCGACCATCGAAAGACCCGAGAGGGGCACATAGGCGCACAGATAGATCAGCCCGCGCATCGCGCCAGGGTTTCGTTCAGCAGCGGCGCTGATCGGATAACCGGCCCAGCTATGGCCCAGGATCAGAGTGTCGGCTGTACTGGCGTCCAGCACCGCGTCGCGACAGCTGTCCAGTGTAACCTCGTTGATCGGAGTCACGTCCGACCCATGGCTGGGCATGTTGATGGCGCGCACCGTGTGGCCGCGCTCCTCCAGCGCAGGGATCAGGTCGCGCCAGCACCACGCCCCGTGGCAGGATCCGTGGATCAGAAGAAAATCGGCCATGGCCGTGCCCTCTCAGATATGGCCCACGTCGTGCAGGAACTGCACGAGCCGTTCGGCATAGGCGGCGGGGTGTTCGACACAGGGCAGATGTCCGGCCTTGCGGAACAGGTGGAATTGCGAACCGGGGATCAGCTCGACGGTTTCCCGCACCAGATCCGGCGGGGTCGAGCCGTCTTCGTCCCCGGCTATGCCAAGGGCCGGCAACCTGAGGCCGCTGGTTGGCGTATAGAAATCGGTGCCCGCGATGGCGGCGCTGCACCCGGCATAGCCCTGCACCGGTTGCCGGACCAGCATGTTGCGCCAAAGGGTCAGCTCGGCCGTGGTGCGGAACCCGCGCGAGAACCAGCGTTCCATCACGGCATCCGCCAGTGCCTCGATGCCGCCTGCGGTGACGGCGGCGATACGATCCTGCCACATCTCCTTGGTGCCGATCTTGGCGGCGGTGTTCGACAGAACCAGCGCGCGCACTTGGTCCAACCGCTTGACCGCCAGCCCCTGCGCGATCATGCCGCCGATCGACAGGCCCACCACTGCCGCCTCGCGAACCTCGAGCATGTCGAGCAACCGCTCGGCATCGCGCACCAGCGTGCCCATGGCATAGGGCCCGTCCGGCGCGTCGCTCAGGCCGTGGCCGCGCTTGTCATAGCGGATCAGTCTTAGCCCTGCGGGCAGATGAGGCAGGATCGGATCCCACAGGCGCAGGTCGGTTCCCAACGAGTTAATGAACAGCACAGGTGCGCCTTCGGGGTCGCCGTCGACCCGGTAATGCAGCCTGATATCCCCCAGATCCGCGATCCGCATTTGGCAGCGACTCCCCTTTCCAGTGTGAAACCAGACTAGAGCCTTACGCTGGGGAAGGTAAAGCATCCTGACGCCGCATGGCGTCATTTTGCCTTTGGATGGCCCGTTCAGGCAAAGCGCTCTAACGCAGTGCGAAACACCGCGGCGTCGACATTGCCGCCCGAGGCCACGGCAATCACGCTGTCTCCTTCGACCTGATCGGCGTGAAACAGGGCCGCTGCAAGCGAGACCGCCCCGCCCGGTTCCAGCACGATCTTGAGGCGCATAAAGGCCAGCGCCATGGCCCGCAGGGCATCGTCCTCACTCACCGCCAGGCCGGGGCCGCAGAGCCGGCTGAGGATCGGAAAGGTGATCTTGCCCGGTTCCGGCGTCAGGATCGCGTCGCAGATATTGCCGGTTTCCGAATTGTTGCGGCTGACGGTTCCGCTGGCGAGCGAGCGTTTCACATCGTCAAACCCCTCGGGCTCGACCGGGCGCGCGCGCAGCCCTGGTGCGCGGGCCTCCAGCGCCAGTGCCACGCCCGAGGTCAACCCGCCACCGCCGCAACAGACCAGTACATCTCCGCTGTCGACGCCCAGTTCACCCGCCTGTTCGGCCAGTTCCAGCCCCACACTGGCCTGACCGGCGATCACCTGCGGTTCGTCATAGGGCCGGATCAGCGTCAGCCCGCGTTCGGCGGCCAGCGCGGTGCCGATCTCTTCACGGCTTTCGCGGCCCCGGTCATACAGCACCACCTCGGCCCCCAGCGCCCTTGTGTTGTCGATCTTGAGTCGGGGCGCATCCGAGGGCATCACGATGACCGAGGCGATGCCATGCAATGTCGCCGCATGGGCGACCCCCTGCGCGTGATTGCCCGAGGAATAGGCGATGACGCCGCGGGCGCGCGTCTCGGGGTCCAGTGCCGAAATGGCCGACCAGGCGCCGCGAAACTTGAAGCTGCCGGTATGTTGCAGGCATTCGGGTTTCACCAGCACCCGGCGCCCGGCGATCTCGTCCAGAAAGGGCGAGCTCAGCAGCGGCGTGCGGCGGACATGGCCCGACAGCCGTGTGGCGGCGGCTTCGATCAGTTCAAGGGTGCTCATGCGGCCTCCAGAATGCGGCGGATCAGGTCCAGTGATTGCGGTTCGTCGAGAAAGGGAACATGGCCCCGGTCCGGCACTTCGGCCGAGATCAGGCCGGGATGGCGGCGATGCATCTCGGCCACGGTGCCCGCGCCCAGAATATCGGAATTCGCCCCCCGCAACACGGCGGTGGGAATGTCGCGCAGCGCGTCGAAGAACAGCCACAGATCGGGGATCGCCCCGGTGGCGGCCTGATCCAGCAGCGCCTTGTGCAACCCGTCGTCATAGCGCAGTGCCAGCCCCTGGTCGGTGGCGGCATATTGGATCTCGGCCTGTTTGCGCCAGACCGAGAGCGGGATGCCGGGAAACTGCGGCTCCATCGCCTGTTTCAGCGCTAGTGCGGCCTGGTCATGGGTTTTCGAGACCGGTTTCTTGCCCACGTAATCCATGATCCGCGCGATGCCCACCGGCTCGATCACCGGTCCGACATCGTTCAGGATCACCCCCGCCAGCCGGCCAGGGTGGCTGGCGGCCAGCGCCATGGCGATCATGCCCCCGCGCGAGGTGCCCAGCACTGTCACCCTTTCCAACCTCAGATGGTCGAGCAGTTCGATGACGTCGTGGGCTTCGCGCAGGACGTTGTAATTGCGGTAATCGGGATCGTAGTCGGACTGTCCCCGCCCGCGATAATCGAGGCGGATCAGCCGAAGATCGGTCACATGCGGGAGCAGGAACTCGAAATCGCGGCTGCACCGGGTCAACCCGGCGAGACAGAGGAGCGGTTGGCCGGCCCCCTCGTCCTCGTAAAACAGGCGGAGGCCATCGGTCGTGGTGAAAGCGGCCATTCAGACCCCCGCCAGCTCAGGAATGCCGGTCAGATCCGACAGGATATGGTCGGGCGTCCAGGGCAGCCGGTCCACCGGCTCGCCCGCGCGGTTCACCCAGGCGGTGCGGAACCCATAGCCCGCCGCAGCCGCCGCATCCCAGCCGTTGGAGGACACGAACAGCACCGCATCGGGCGGGCAACCGAACCGCTGGCCCACCAGGTCATAGACCCGGCGATCGGGTTTGAAGATGCCGACGCTTTCCACGGAAAGCACATCGTCGAGCACATCGCCAAGCCCGGCCGAGCGCACCGCGCCGTCCAGCATGTCGGGAGAGCCATTGGACAGGATTGCGGTTTCCAGCCCGGCGGCCTTGAGTGCGCGCAGCATCGCCGGAACCTCGGGATAGGCCTGCAATTGCCAGTAGAGGTCCAGCAGCCGTTGGCGCAGCGCGGCATCACCCGCCAGCCCAACCGCCTCGAGAGCCCAATCGAGCCCCTCGCCGGTCACTTGCCAGAAATCGGTATGCGCCCCTGTGATCGTGCGCAGCCAGCTGTATTGCAGCTGTTTCAGCCGCCAATGACTGGCCAGCGCCTGCCAATGCGGGCGCAGGGCGGCGTTTTCGGGTTCGTCCGCCGCCTGCCGGGCGGCGGCGGAGACGTCGAACAACGTGCCATAGGCATCGAATACGCAGGTGGTTATGGACATCGTATCCTCTCCGCAAGGGGTCGCGCGACGCAGCCTCGCACAGTCGCGCGGCGGGCGAAAGGGGGCGGGGTTTACATTGGCGTGACAGGGTCTAGGCTGGGCGTTCTTTCAAAACTGCCCCAGACGGAGACGGCATGACCCAGATCAAACAAGGCGACACGGTGCGCATCCACTACACCGGAACCCTGCTCGACGGCAAAACCTTCGACAGTTCCGAAGGACGCGACCCGCTGGAGTTCACGGTCGGGTCCGGCCAGATCATTCCCGGTCTGGACAAGGCGATGCCGGGCATGGAAACCGGCGAGAAAAAGCGCGTCGAGGTGCCCTGTCAGGAGGCCTATGGCCCGCTGAACCCCGAGGCCCGCCAGGCGATCCCGCGCGAGGGTATCCCCGACGACATTCCGCTGGAACTGGGCACCCAGTTGCAGATGCAATCCCCCGATGGCCGGGTGATCCCTGTGACGGTGGTCGAACTGAAAGAGGCGACGGTGACGCTGGACGCCAACCACCCCCTGGCCGGTCAGGACCTGATCTTCGACATCGAGGTCGTCTCGATCAACTGACGACACGGCCCGCCCCGGCAAGGGGCGGGCCGATCTGTTGCGCAGCGCGCGCGGCAGGCGAGATTTTTCGTCGAAAATCTTGCCCGCTCTACATGAATTCCGACTGTGGCATGCCGAGAACGTGGAAACCGCCATCGACCCGAATGATCTCTCCCGTGGTGCAGGCGCCTGCGTCCGAGGCGAGATAGACCGCGGTACCGCCCACCGCCTCGAGCGTTGCGTTCGAGCGCAGCGGCGCGTTCTGGTCGCAGAACTTGAAGGTCTTGCGCGCACCGCCGATGGCGGCGCCGGCCAGGGTCTTCATCGGGCCGGGCGAGATCGCATTCACTCGGATCCCGTCGGGGCCCAGATCATTGGCCAGATAGCGGGTCGCTGATTCCAGCGCCGCTTTGGCGACGCCCATGACGTTGTAGTTCGGCACCACCCGGTTCGACCCCTGATAGGTCAGCGTCAGAACGGTGCCGCCATTCTCCTTCATCATCGGATAGGCGCGTCGCGCCACCTCGATCAGGGAATAGGCCGAGATATCCATAGAATGCTTGAAATTCGCGCGCGTCGTGTTCAGGAACCGGCCCGTCAACTCGGATTTGTCCGAATAGGCGATGGCATGCACCAGGAAATCCATGGTCGGCCAGCGCGCGGCCAGCTGCTCAAAGGCGGTGTCCAGCGACGCATCGTCGGTCACGTCCGCATCGACCATGAAATCGCTGCCGACACTGGCGGCCAACGGTTCCAGCCGCTTGCCAAAGGCCTCGCCCTGGTAGGTAAAGGCCAGTTCCGCCCCCGCCTCATGCATTGCCTTGGCAATGCCCCAGGCGATGGACCGGTCGTTCGCGACCCCCATGATCAGGCCGCGTTTGCCCTGCAAAAGTCCTGACATCCGCCCTTACCCCCTGAACTTGCTCAGCACCATCGATCCGTTGGTGCCGCCAAAGCCGAAGCTGTTGGTCATCACCGAATCGAGGCCGGCGTTTTCTATATATTGTGTTGCGACCTCGCCGGGCTGGATGCCTTCGGCCAGGGTGTCGACATTGATCGAGGGCGTGATGAAATCATGCTCCAGCATCAAGAGGCAGAAGATCGCCTCGAGCGCGCCCGCCGCCCCCTGGGCATGGCCGGTCATCGACTTGGTCGAGCTGATCGGCGGCACGCGGCCCTCGCCGAACACGCGGCGGACCGCCTCGACCTCGCCCACATCACCGACCGGGGTCGAGGTGCCATGCGCGTTGATATAGCTGACCTTGCGGTCCTCGGGCAGGGTGGACACCGCCAGCCGCATCGCCCGTTCGCCGCCCTCGCCCGAAGGCGCCACCATGTCATGCCCGTCCGAGGTTGCGGCATAGCCGGTCACCTCGGCATAGATCTTGGCGCCGCGCGCCAGGGCGTGTTCCAGCTCTTCCAGCACCACGATGCCGCCGCCGCCCGAGATCACGAACCCGTCGCGATCCTGGTCGAACGCGCGCGAGGCCTTCTCGGGCGTGTCGTTGTATTTCGACGACATCGCGCCCATCGCGTCGAACAGGCAGCTGAGCGTCCAGTCCAGCTCCTCGCCACCACCGGCGAACATCACGTCCTGTTTGCCCAGCATGATCTGCTCGGCTGCATTGCCGATGCAATGCAGCGAGGTCGAGCAGGCCGAGGTGATGGAATAGTTCAGGCCCTTGATCTTGAACGCCGTGGCCAGGTTGGCCGAGATGGTCGAGCACATGCATTTGGGCACCGCAAAGGGCCCGATCCGCTTGGTCGCGCCGGTCTTGAGCACGGTCTGATGTGCGCTCAGCATGGCGCTGGTCGAGGGGCCGCCCGATCCGGCCACCAGACCGGTGCGGGGGTTGACGATCTGATCCTCGGTCAGCCCCGCATCGGCGATGGCCTGTTGCATGGCGATATGGGCATAGGCTGCACCCGGACCCATGAAGCGCAGCGCGCGCTTGTCCACATGTTCGGCCACGTCGATCTTGAGCGTGCCGGCGATACGGCTGCGGAACCCGTGTTCGGCCATTTCCTCGCTGGCGACGATACCCGACCGGCCCGCCTTGAGCGAGGCGGTGACCTCTTCGGCATTGTTCCCGATCGAGGAGACGATCCCCAACCCGGTGACGACTACTCGGCGCATGTGGCCTCCCTTGCTTGCTCGGGTCTTATTAGGGCATTGGCGGGGCCGGGTGCAAGGTGGCGTGGTGTCGGGGACGTCGCCGATCCTGGATCCGGTCCGGGCCGGTGTGGCACTGCCGGGCCTGTCAGCCGGGCTGAAACATGTCGCTGAACTGTTCACGCAGGATGTTCTTTTGGACCTTGCCCATCGTATTTCGCGGCAATTCATCCATCACGATCAGTTTTCGGGGATGTTTGAACCGGGCAAGCGAGGCCTGAACCTGCGCCATGATCGCCTGTGTATCGGGGGTCTTGCCCGGTTGCGCCACGAGGATACCCAGCGGGGTTTCTCCGAAATCGGGATGCGGCACCCCGATCACCGCGCTTTCCAGCACGCCGGGCTGATCGTCCAGCAGCAGCTCCAGCTCCTTGGGATAGATGTTGAACCCGCCCGAGATGATCAGGTCCTTGCCACGTCCGACGATGGTGACATAGCCGTCGGTATCGACGAAACCCAGATCGCCGGTGATGAAAAACCCGTCAGCGCGCAGTTCGGCGGCGGTTTTCTCGGGCATCTGCCAATAGCCCTTGAACACGTTTGGGCCGCGCACCTCGATCTGGCCTATTTCGCCCTGAGGCAGGGGTTCGCCGCTCTCGGGGTCGGTCACCTTTAACTCGACGCCCGGCAGAGGAAATCCCACCGTACCCGCGCGGCGTTCACCCTCATAGGGGTTGGAGGTGTTCATGTTGGTCTCGGTCATGCCGTAGCGTTCGAGGATGCGATGGCCTGTGCGTTCCTCGAACTGAACATGGGTTTCGGCCAGTAGTGGCGCTGAGCCGGACACGAAGAGGCGCATGTGTTGCGCCAATTCGCGAGTGAACCTGGCATCGCCCAGGAGGCGGGTGTAAAAGGTCGGTACGCCCATCATGGCGGTCGCGTGGGGCATCTGCGCGATGACCTGGTCGAGGTCGAATTTCGGCAGGAAGATCATGCTGCCGCCAGTGATCAGCGCAATATTGGTGGCGACGAACAGGCCGTGGGTGTGAAAGATCGGCAGCGCGTGCAGCAGCACGTCATCGGCGGTAAAGCGCCACTCGCGCGCCAGCGTCTCGGCATTCGACAACAGGTTGTCCTGGGTCAGCATCGCGCCCTTTGAGCGGCCCGTGGTGCCCGAGGTATAGAGAAAGGCCGCCAGGTCGCCGCCGTCCCGCGCGACGGTGTCGAACCGCTCGGGCATCGCGGCGGCGCGCTCGGTCAGGCTGCCCGATCCATCGGCGTTCAGGGTCTCGACCCGCGCGCCCAGGCCTTTGGCGATCGGGGCCAGCATGTCGCGGCTGCGCCCTTCGCAGACGATCAGCGCGGCACCGCTGTTTTCGATGAAATAGCTGAGTTCATCGGCGGTATATGCCGTGTTGAGCGGCAGAAAGATCAGCCCCGCTTGCGCGCAGGCGGCATAGAGCGCCAGCGCCTCGGGCGATTTCTCGATCTGGGCAGCGACCCGGTCGCCCGGTTTCAGACCCAGGTCGGTCGCCGCATGGGCCAGCCGCGCGGCAAGTGCCAGAAAACCGGCATGGCTGATCACCTGCCCGTCGGGCAGAAACAGGAACGGGGTCTCCTTTCCGGCATGGGTGCCGAAGAGGCGGTCATAGAGGGGATTTGTCATCGGGTTCCCTTTCCTGCGTTACGTTCCGGTCCGCTTGCAGTTCTGGGACATCGCACAGCGATGGTAAAGGCGGTTCGCCATCGCGGGGTCGAGTTCTCTGTCAGCCGTCCCGCAGGATCATCTCGGCCCCGCGTGCGGCTAGCATCATGACCGGCGCGTTGGTGTTGCCCGAGGTCACGTTGGGAAAGGACGAGGCGTCGATCACCCGCAGCCCCGCCACCCCATGCACCCGCAGCCGTGAATCCAGCACCGAATCCCGCGCCGAGTTCCCCATGCGGCAGGTGCAGCTGGCGTGATAGACCGACCCGGCGCGCTGCCGGAAATCGGCCAGCAGATCGGCATCGGACATGGTGGAGATGTCGGGTCCTTCGACCGTGACCGCGCGTATCGCGGGAGTCTCCGCCAGTTTCTGAGCGATCCGTCCGGCGGCAACGGCCATGGCGCAATCCTCGTTGGTGGACAGCGAGTTGGGACGAATATCGGGGGCGTCCTCCGGATCGGGCGAGCGGATCGTCACCGCGCCCCGGCTGGTGGGGCGGCAAGGCTGGGCGCAGATCAAAAAACCGGCCATCGGCGCCACGTCGGGTTTGCCATCGGGACGCACCGAATAGGACATCGGGTTGCAATAGACCTGCATGTCGGCGGATCCGCCGGGGGTCGAGGCCACGAAACCGCTGATCTGGTTGATCGGCACGCTGAGCGGCCCACCGCGTGTCAGCAGATATCGCAGCCCCGCTGCCATCTTGCCGGGCCAGTTGCCCAGACGGTTGTTCAGCGTCGGTTCGGTGGCGGTGAACTGATAGGAGATGCCAAGATGGTCCTGCAGGCCCTGACCCACTTGCGGCAGATCCCGGGCAACCGTGATCCCGTGGCGTTTCAGCAGCTCGGCGGGTCCGATGCCCGAAAGTTGCAGCAGCTGCGGCGAGTTCACGGCGCCGGCGCTGACGATTACCTCGCGGGTGGCCGTGGCCTGCACGCGGTGGCCACGGGCGCGGTACGCCACACCCGTCGCTCTGCCGTCGTGCAGGATGACGCGCTCCACCAGGGCCTCCGAGACCAGGTGCAGGTTGGGCCGTTTGAGGGCAGGGCGCAGGAACGCATCGGCCGCCGACCAGCGGCGACCGTTGCGGACAGTACCCTGAAGGCGCGCGACGCCGTCGCGCGCAGCACCGTTCAGGTCGTCACGGATCGGCCAGCCGGCCTGTGCCGCCGCCTTGAGAAAATGCGCCGAGAACGGGTGCATCCGGTCGCTGACATCGCTGACATGGACCGGCCCGCTGCCGCTGAGCCTGCGCCGCCCGTCCGGTCCGGGCCGGTCGCGTGTTTCCAGTTGGGCATAGGTCTCGTGGACCGATTGCCAGTTCCAGCCCGTCGCGCCTGCGGTTTCCCAATCGTCGAAATCCCGCGGCAGGCCCTGCACATAGGCCATCGCGTTGATCGAAGACGACCCACCCAGCACCCGTCCACGCGGCCAGAAGGCGGCCCGCCCGGCAAGTCCCGGATCGGTCTGGGCGGTATAGCACCAGTTGACCCGCGGGTCGTCGTAGGTCTTGCCATAGCCCAGTGGCACCTTGATCCAGAACCGGTTATCGCTGCCGCCCGCCTCGAGCAGCAGAACCTTGTAGCGCCCGCAGGCGGTCAAGCGGTCAGCCAAAACGCATCCGGCCGACCCGGCGCCCACAATGATGAAATCGAATCTGTCCATCGCACTGTCCTGCCTTGGGGCCAGTGCCGGCATGATCGCACCCTTGGCCTGCGCGAAGCGTGAACACAGTTTGATTTTCAATCCAAACAATGGATATTGCGGCTAAGGCCAAACAATTTTTAAAGGTAATCCGCCGATGGACCTTCCTCATCCGACCTGGCTGCGCAGTTTCGAAGCCGCCGCGCGCCTTGGCAGTTTCTCGGCCGCCGCCGAGGAGTTGGGGCTGACCCCTGCCGCGGTCAGCCAACAGATGCGGCTGCTGGAACAGCATCTGAAAACCACCTTGTTCGAACGGTTGCCGCGCGGTGTGGCGCTGACCGATATGGGCGAGGCCTATGCCCAGCCGGTGCGCAAGGGGTTGGGCGATATCCAGGTCGCGACCGCCGGTCTGTTCGGCAAGGCGCGGCGCCAAAGGGTCAAGGTGCGGGCCTCGATCTCTTGCGCGGCGCTGGTGATTGCGCCCCGGCTGCAGGAGTTCTTGGAGCGTCATCCCGAGATCGAGGTCGAATTGTCGACCTTTGTCTGGGCGAACCGATTTCAGGACGGGATCAGCGATATCGACATCCGCTTCGGTTTTGGCGACTGGACGGACGGACGCGTCACCCATCTGGGGCATGAATTCGCTATTCCCGTCTGTCCACCGGATTATCTGGCGGGTTTTGGCGCGGCACCGACACTCGACCGTCTGGCTGCTGTGCATGTCCTGACCATTCATGGGTCGGAATCCGACTGGCCGCGTCTTTTCGCGCAAATTGGCTTGCCGCTGCCGGTTGCGGCCCGTGTAACACGGTTCGATTCCTCGCTGATGGCCTTGCAGGCGATGATGGCTGGCTCCGGCCTCGCCATCGTGCTGGAGAGCTTTGCCCAACCGTTTCTCGACCGGGGTCTGGTGGTTGCGCCGGTTACCGACCGGCTGGCCATCAGACCGGCGCATTTTCTGGTCGAACGTGACGGTGTCGAGCAGCGCGACGAGATTCGCGCGTTCTCGGACTGGATAAGAGGGCTCTTTCTGAGCGGTTGAGCGCCCCGCGAGCTCGGCATCCTCGCTTAAAGTCTCCGGCACCGAACCCCGCTAGGTGTTCTTGTCGGGCCAGTCTGCGTAACGACAAGATTAACATAATCAATCTTATACTCTTAACGGACGGGTCACCGGACCGTGGGGCCTCGATCTAAGAGGCGCGGGGCGTCGCAAACCGCTGGATGTCGAATTCTGCAATCGGCAGGTCCGTTCTCCCGTTCAGGATCAGATCGGCGATGATCTGGCCGGTGATCGGCGCCAGCGCGAAGCCATGGGCCGAGAAGCCGAACAGGTGATATCCTCCGTCACGGCTCGCCGGGCCGATCACCGGCAACCGGTCGGGGGTCATGCCTTCGATCCCGGCCCAGCCTCGCAACACACGCGCGCGCGCCATGTTGGGAAAGATCGCTGTCGCCGCGGCGGCGTTGCGGGCCAGTTGGCGCATGTCCAACGTTGTGGTGCCGGTATCGGGGTCAGCAATTCCCTGATAGGCCCCACCGATCAGAACGGTGCCATTGCCGAACTGCTTGAAACTCAGCGCTCGCCCCTGCGCACCCACTACGGGGGACAGGAACGGGCGCAGACGTTCGGTGATCATCAGCATCAGGGCCGAGGCGGTGACCGGTGCCCGGTCGCCCATCATTGCGGCCAGGTCTCCGCCCCAGGCGCCCGCGGCGTTGACCAGCACCGGGGCGGCGTAACTCGGACCGGAGGTCTCTATAAACCAGCTTCCATTGGCCCGCTCGATCCCTGCGACCCTGGTCCCTTCGACAAGCGCCACCCCAAGAGACCGCGCCTTTCTGCTGAAAGCACGGACCGTGCGGAATGGATCGGCGTGGCCGTCACCATGGACAATGGTGGCGCCGACGCAATGCGCGGCGGCGGCAGGCAGAACCGCGCGCAAGGCCGCCTGACCGATGATCTCTTCATGTGAGAAGCCACAAGACAGGAGCCTGTCCCGACGCATTTGAAGCGCGGCAAGTTCTGCTTCGGTTTCGGCCACCTTGATCTGTGCAGCCGGGGCAAAGGCGCAGTCGTCATCGATTAGGTCGGATATCCTGTGCCACCGGTCCAACGCGGCCTGGGCCAGCGGCAGTTCCGGCACCGCACGCCCAAGGCGGCGCACCCCACCGGCATTCGCGCCCGAGGCATGCCGCCCGGCGCGGTCCTTTTCCACCACCACGACCCGCAGTCCCGCGCGGGCCAGATGCAGCGCCACCGACAATCCGTGCAATCCTGCGCCGACGACCACGGCATCAGCCCTTTCGGTCGCCCGGACCATCGCCGTCACTCCGCCTCGTCGAGCGCCGCCAATTGCCCGAGCTCCAGAGGTTTGACCGGCGCGCGCAGGCGCGCGGCGCCTACGTCGGCTATGGCGCATCCCCGTTCGGCGGCGATTACTTCTGTTACCGTCAAACCGCAGAGCCGCCCCTGACACGGACCCATGCCAGCACGGGTAAAGCTTTTGAGCTGGTTGGGCCCCTTGCAACCCAGCGCGACCGCCTCGCGGATTTGGGCGGCGGACACCTCTTCGCAGCGGCAAACGACGGTGTCGCCACCTCGCGGGATGCGAAAGCGGTCCGCCGGGCGATAGAGCGTATCGAGGAACCGCCGTAGGCCAGCCTGATGATCCACGGTCTTTTCCAGGGGTGCGGCCAGGCTGTCGCGCTGTTCTGTCGTGATCCTGCCCAACCGGTGCAACGCGCCAAGTGCCGCGATCTGCCCGGCCGCTTCGGCGGCCACGGCGCCCGCGATCCCGGCCCCGTCACCGGCGATGGCAATGTTTGGATGGCTGGAGGTGCCCCAAACATCGATGCGCGCATGCCAGCAGGCCTGTTCGGGATGCCAGTCGTGCCGGCATCCGGCAGCCATCGCCAGATTGACATTGGGAACCACACCCTGATGCAGCAACACCGTCTCGGCGGGTAAACGGGACCAGCGGCCCGACTTGCAATATTCCACTGCCTCTGCGGCCCCTGCCCCGACGATCCGGATATCCTCGACCCCGCTCATTACCGGGATCCCCGAGGCACGGATCTCCCGTTGCCAGCGCCAACCCTTCCACAGGCTGGCCGCGTGGCCCATCGCCCCGGGCAAATGTGGTAGCGCGCGGGCGTAGTTCCCCCGCGGCGTGGTGTCGAGCAGGCCGGCTACCTTGACCCCGGCGCGCAGGTATTGATGCGCGACGAGGTAGAGAAGCGGCCCGGTGCCGACGAAGACCGGCGCCGGCAGGGTCACGCCCGATGCCTTGAGCAGTATCTGGGCGGCGCCTGCGTTCATCACCCCCGGCAGGGTCCAGCCGGGCACGGGAAAAGGACGCTCCTGCGCGCCGCTGGCGAGGATGATCTGATCTGCCCGAAGCAGCCTTGCACGATCCTCGACAGTCACCCCGATCTCGCCGCTTGCGTCGACCTGCCAGACGATCGCGCCGGGAACATGGCGGGCGGTGCTGGCCCGGAAACGATCGACCAGGCCTGCGCCATCGAGATACTCGGTCCCCAGGATCGCGGCGCCGTCCTCGCGGCGCCGCTCGATGGCGCGATAGATCTGACCGCCGGGCCGGGGTTGCTCGTCCAGCACGAGAACCGAGGCGCCATGTCGGCCGGCCAATGTCGCGGCGGCCATACCCGCAGGACCGGCGCCGATGACGACGATATCGTGATGCTCGGTCATGGTGCCTCCTCGGGATCGAGAGACAGGACGGAGGTCACGTCAAAGGCCCCTTTCTGTCGAGCCACGCGCATTCCGTCGCGCACCTCGTGCATGCAGGCCTGCTGATTGCCCTTGCCGTCGATCTCGACCAGGCAGTCGAAACATACCCCCATCATGCAGAGCGGCCCGCGCGGTGTATCGGACAGGGCGGTAGTACGGAACTGCCGAATCCCGGCGCCAAGCAGCGCCGCCGCAACGGAGTCTCCGGGCTGTGCCTCGATCACTGTGCCTTCGAAATGGATGCGGACGGGGGCGCCCGTGACCTCAAACACTCGGGACATTCTCAAACCTTTCCGGGCCAAGGCCGCTGGTTTCGCTCGGCAGCCCGCCCTCGGCGATCGCGGCGGCAAGGCTCTGGATATGGGCGGCGGCAAGGGTGACGCCGCTGTGACAGGTGGCGGCATAGGCGCCGGGACAGGTTTCCGAGCGGGCATAGATCGGTGCGCCATCCGGCGACATCACCCGCAACGCGCCCCATGCACGCACGATCCGGGCGTGGCGCAGATGCGGGAAGGTTTGCATGGCCCGGGACGCGATCCGCGCCTGGCAGGCGGCGGTGGTGCCATCGTCAAAGCCCACCTCTTCCTTGCTCTCGCCCAGTTGCACGCTGCCCTCGGCGGTCTGCCGGATGCCGGACAGGGGCAGGTCGAGGAATGGGCGCATACGTTCGGTGATCAGGTTCTGGCCACGCTGCGGGCGGACCGGAACCTGCAACCCGACCTGTTGGGCCAAGGCCGGCGTGCCAAGGCCGCAGGCGACGACAACCTGTTCGCAGTCGAAGCTCTGGCTGGCGGTTCCGACCTGAAACCCGTGTGACCGCGGCTTGATTTCCTGTACCTTCTCGCCACTTTTGATCGTGCCGCCCAGCAGCTGGAAGCCCGCATGCAACGCCCGCAGCAGGGCCAGCGGATTGACATGTCCGTCGGTCGAGGAATAGCAGCCCCCGACCACATCGGGTCCGAGGCCGGGGACCATGTTTCCCAGCGCGCGGCGTTCCAGTATGCGATAATCCACATGCGGGGCGTGGCGGCACAGCAGCTCCATCCGCTCGGCCTTTTCGGTCATCTCGTCATCGGAGAGAAAGATCTCGATCCCGCCGGGCCGCCGATAATCGAGGCGCAGCCCGGTCAGATCGGTCAATTCGCTCGCCAGCTGTTCCCAGCCCTGCGCCGATTGCCAGGTCCACTGGGCATAAGGGGGCATCTCGACCCCCTTGGACTGCACCCAGACCAGCCCGAAGTTGCCACGCGCCGCGCGAAAGGCGACATCACCTTCGTCCAGCATCAGAGTCCGGATCCCACGACGTTGCAGGCCAAAAGCAATCGCGGCCCCGACCAGCCCGCCGCCGATCACGATGGCGTCGGCGCTGGTCATGCGAACCTGCCGATATCGTAGGGCGCCAGATCGAGATTGAGCGGCTCGCCCGCGATCAGCCCGGCCAGGATGCGCCCGGTATTGGGCGCCATGCCCAACCCGTAATGGCAGTGCCCGAAGGCCGCGAACAGGCCAGCCGCGCCCGGCACCGCCCCAATCACGGGCAGGCTGTCGGGAAAGGAGGGCCGCACCCCCATCCAGGGGGTGACGGTTTCGGTATCGAGCCTTGGGAACAGCCGTTTGGCCATGCGTCGGAACACCTCGGCACGGCGATAGTCGGGTGGCGCGTCCAGCCCCGCGAATTCGGCGGTTCCAGCGCATCGCAACCCGTCGCGCATCGAACTGGCAACAAACTTTCCTTCGACATCCATGACCGAATTGTTCACCGCGATCCCCGGGTTGGCAAACATCAGGTGATAGCCCCGCTCCGCCTCAAGCGGCAGTGTCAGTCCGAGCGGCGCCAAGAGCCGTGCTGACCATGCTCCCATGGCGACAACGGTGCAAGTGCTTGTGAGCGTGTCCCCAGCGGTGTCGATCCGCCATTCGCTCCCGTCGCGTCGCAGACCGCGAATCTCGGCCCGGCGAAACCGGGCTCCCATGCGCAGGGCCTTGTCCATCAGCGCCCGGCCCAGGGCGCCGGGATCGGTGGCGCGGGCCTGATCGCGGATCACAATCGCCGCCTTATAGTCGGGCGCGATCTCTGGCTCGATCTCGCGCAGCGTATTGCCGTCGATCCGCTCCAGCGGCACCCCCCGATCAAGCCGCATCCGCCAGCCAAGCGCATCGAGATCCGCGTTTGCGGGGTTGCGAAAGACATGCACATAGGCCGCGTCCCGCAAGAGCGCCTCCTGCCCCGTCCCTTTCAGGTGCTGGCGGTAGAGTTCGACATTGGGACGATTGAGCGCGTTCATCGCATCGGCAATCGCGGGCAATCGATCAGCGGCCCCCGCGCGCAGGAACCGCAGCAGCCAGGGCAACATGCGCGGCGCGTGGGACAGCCGGACCGACAATGGACCTTCGTTGTCGATCAGCCATCCGGGCACCTGTTTCCAGAGACCCGGCATCGACTGCGGGACGCAACTCCATGGCGAAATCACCCCGGCATTGCCATGGCTGGCCCCGCTGGCGGGATCGTTTCGGTCGATCAGCTCGACGTCGAACCCCTTTTCCAGCAGGGACAGCGCGGTGCAGATACCGACGATACCCGCCCCCAGAACGTGAACAGAGCCTCGCGCGGCGCCGGGCATTACGCAACCTGTACCCGTTTGCTGGCATGGATTTGCTGGAGCAATACCGGCAGCGCCACCATCATCGCGAACAGGTCGCTCTTTGATCCGGGAGTGACCATGAACAGCGCGGCAAAGGCTATCAGCCAGCGGAGCGGTTTTGGCATCGGCGCGATGAAGAAGCCGCTGACGGCGGTTGCCATCATCACCACGCCCAGACCACAGGTCAGGACGGTTTGCAGGAACTCTCCCCAGGTGAAGTAATCCTCGAGCACGATCAGCATCGCGGGCGAGTAGACGAACACCATGGGCACCATCAGCTTGGCAATGCCCAGAGAGAAGGCCGATAGCCCTGTCTTGAACGGATCGGCACCCGCGATACCCGCTGCGGCATAGGCCGAGGCACAGACCGGCGGCGTGATCTCGGAAATAACGCCATAGTAGAGCACGAAGAGATGCGAGGCGAGCGGCGGAACGCCCAGGTTGGCCAGCGCTGGCTGCGCCACCGTGGCCAGCATGATGTAAAGCGCGGTGGTCGGCAGGCCCGCGCCCATCAGGATGCAGGTGATCGCGATCAGTACCAGAGAGATGAACAATGTCAGACTGGGGATCGAGATCTCGAGCATCGGGGTCCAGCTGATCAGCCCGTGCACGGTTTCGGCCAGAGACAGGGCGCCATTGGCCACCATGAAGCCGAGCCGGAAACCCAGCCCGGTGGAATTGACCACACCGACAACGATCCCGATCGCCGCAACAACTGCACCCACGGCCAGCGCGTATTTGGTCCCAAGCACCGCGCCGTCCATCACGTCGCGGATGGTCATACGATGCATCGGGTTGAGAAAGCCCACAACGAGGGCCGAGGTGATCCCCCAGAACGCCGCCATATGGGGCGAGTAGCCGCTGAACAGCACATAGATCAGGACGAACAGAGGGATCGAGGCGGGCCAGCCGCGCTTGATCACGCGCCAGAGCTGCGGGATCTCGGCCTCGGGTACGCCTTTCAGCCCCATGCGCTTGGCCTGGAAATGCACGATGCAGAGCACGCCGATATAATGCATCGCTGCCGGGATCGCCGCGGCCAGAACAATGGTGGTATAGGGCACTTCGAGAAACTCGGCCATGATGAAGGCCGCGGCCCCCATGATCGGTGGCGTGATCTGTCCGCCCGCGCTCGAGGCCGCCTCAACCCCGCCCGCCAGGTGACCGGGATAGCCCATACGCTTCATGTTCGGGATGGTCAGCGAACCGGTCGACACCGTGTTGGCGATGGACGATCCCGAAATGGTGCCGAAGAAGGCCGAGGAAACGACGCTGACCTTGGCCAGCCCGCCGGTGTAACGACCTGCCACAACGGTGGCCATGTCGACGAACAGCTGTCCCAGCCCCATGCGCTGCGCGAGCACCCCGAACAGGACGAAATGGAACACAACCGTCGAGACGATCCAAAGCGTCACGCCATAGATGCCTTCGGACGGGAAATACATGTTGTTGATATACTGCGACCAGTTGATGCCCGGATGCATGATGGTCTGGATCGGGATGTACTGGCCGAAAACCGCGTAACAGGTGAACAGCAGGATGATGATCGGAACGACCATGCCCAAGGTGCGCCGGACCGCTTCGAGCAGCACCACGATGAGGGCAGTGCCGAAGACAACGTCGATCAACCACGGATCGCCCTGTCGCATTACCTGCTCGACCATCTGAAAGTGGATGCCGAAAATGGTGACGTCGACCCCGTACCAGGTCACCCCGATATAGAGCGACGTCGTGATTCCGACGACGATGAAGAGCCAGTCAAGCAGCGGGACGTTTCCAAAGCGATACCACGCGTTGGGGCGCAGCGGCTGGTTCCGATCGCGCTTGAACATGGGAAAGCTGATGAAGATCAGGGTGATCACACCGGCCATGTGAAAGCCCATGTGCCAGTAATCGACCGGCACGCCGATCCCGGCGGTGACATAGTGATAGCCCGCGAAGAACAACGAGAACAAAAAGACGAACCTGACGATCCAGGGACCGACCGTTCGGGTCTGAAGCGCGCTGTCATACTTCTTTTCGAGCTGTTCGGCCTCGTTAACGTCAAAGGTCGCCATGTCAGTCTTTCCGGATTGAAGCGTTGAATATCCGTCCGCAGGCGCGCGGCGCCTCGGGATCGGTGAGGGAAACGGGCGCAAACCGGCGCCCGTTTCGAAGATTCCTGTCGATTACTTGAGCATGCCGATTTCTTTGTAGAACCGTTCGGCGCCCGGGTGCAGCGGGATCAGAACACCTGTCAGCGCGGCTTCAAGCTGGATCGCCTTGCCCTTGGCATGACCCTTGTCCAGCAGAGCACGGGTCTTGTCGCTCCAAAGGGCCTTGGTGATCTCGTATACCAGCTCTTCGTCCTGATCGACCGAGGTGATCAGCTGGGCATTCACGGCAACCGTGGCGGTATCGGCGGTGATGTTCTCATAGACGCCGCCCGCGATATTGCTGTGCACATAGTAGGGGATGATGCCGTTGATCGTGTCCCGCTCGTCATCCGAGAAGGAGTAGAGCTCGAACCCCTTGGTCGACCCCAGCTGGATCAACGCCGCAAAGGGCGTGCCGCCGGCATAGAAGAACGCGTCCAGCTGACCGTCGGCCAGGCGCTGTGCGCTCTGCCCAAGGCTCAATTCATGCTCTTCGACGGTGATGCCATAGTGCTTGAGGATCATCCGCACCGAAACCTGGGTGCCGGACCCCGCGGCCGCTACGCCGACGCGCATACCTTCGAGTCCCTTGAGGTCGTCGATGCTGGTACCTTTGGCCAGCACCAGGTGCATGTCCTCGGGATAGAGGTTGGCAATGACCCGGATCTTGTCCTTGGGGACGCCGTCGAACTTGCCTTCGCCCTTATAGCCCTGCACCACGCTTTGCGCGCCCGCCAGACCGGCATCGAGTTGTCCGGCATGAATGGCATTGACATTGGCCACCGACGCGTTGGTCGACACCGCGATCGCGACCAGACCGGGAACTCCGCAGGTACCGCCATCTTCGCAGGCGCGTGCGCCCGGCGGGTTCGAAATCGCGTTGGCGATCAGGCCGCCGATCGGGAAATAGGTGCCGCCGGCCCCGCCGGTGCCGATACGCCAGAATTTCATGTCCTGCGCAGTCGCGGCGCCAGCCGCCAGCAACAGACCTGCGGTCGCCGCTATCAGTTTGTGTCGCAATTTCATGTGTCACTCTCCGTTGGTGGTTATTTTCACGGTTTTGGTCGTCGTCGGCAGGAACAGGACTTGGGTGTCAGGAACAAGCCAACAATCCGGCGCCTTCTACAGGGCCCTGCCGCAAAGAGTGACCGGTTCAGCCGATTAGCACAAATTGTAAATTTTTTTGATATGATCGATTTTTCTTATGGCATGGTTGGGTCATTCAACCAGAATGCGGGGCGGGACATGAACCTTAGACAGCTTGAAGCGTTCCGAGAGGTCATGCTGACCGGATCGGTCACCGAAGCGGCGCGCAACATGGGCCGGACACAGCCCGCCGTCAGTTCCCTGATCGCCGGGCTGGAAAGCTCGGTCGGATACCCCTTGTTCGAGCGCAGGCGGGGTCGATTGCATCCGGTTCCCGAGGCGCATTATCTGCTGGATCAATCCGCGTCGATCCTCGACGATCTGGGCAAGCTGTCTCACAACATGAGGGCCGTGGGGCGTTTGCAGGAGGGTCATCTGAACATCGCCTGCCTGCCCGTGTTCAGTACTATCATGCTACCCAGACTGATTTCGAGTTTCGTCAAAGACCGGGGAAATGTCTCGGTCTCGCTGGTCAGCCAGTCCTCGGAACGGGTCTATGAACGGCTGGCATCGCAGCAATTCGATGTCGGCATTGCCGAGGCAACGACCCATTCGCCGCTGGTGACCGAGGCCGAGACCAGCATGGATTGCCTGTGCGCCGTGGCCGCCGACAGCGAACTGGCGCGAAAACAGGTGCTTACGCCGCATGATCTGGTCGGTTTGCCGATGACGACCTTTATCGACGGTCACTTCATCCGTCGCCAGGTCGAGGCCGCCTTTGCCAGAGAACGCCTGGACCTTGCCATTCGGTTTGAAATGCAGAACGCGGCCTCGCAATTTGCATTTGTCGAGGATGGGTTGGCTTGGGCGATCATCAGCCCGATGAGCGTTCATTACTATCAGCAATCCGAACCCAACCAGCCGCGCGTGGTGTTTCGGCCGTTTCTTCCGTCGATCGTCTATCGCATCGCCGTCCTGACACCCGCCCACACGCCCGTGTCGCGCCTGGCGCGAGCGTTTGCTGATGTCCTGATCGGCGAAGTCCGGCGGGTCGCGGGCCTCGATCCTCTGTAGAGCATCGCCGGTTTTGCCGGTGCGCTCCGAATGCTCCGGGAAATCAGACACGATCCGACCTTCAGGTGCGGGCGAATTGTCCCGGCATGGCGGGGATGTTCTGCCCGCCAGAATCGCCGAAGGAGCGGGTTCAGAAAGGGTCTTGTCAGAAAAGTGATTCTCACATTACGGTGAAAACGTCCGAAATGTGAGACTATCATGCAAGAACGCCTTATCCGCCTTCTCGAAGCCATTGCCGGTGCGGCCAGCCCGCTGAACGCAACGGAGCTGGCGCGTCTGACCGACATGCCGCGGGCGACCATCTATCGCAACATTTCGTCTCTGGTCGATTGCGGCTTTGTCGAGGTGACGGACTGCGGCAGCCGCTATGTTCTGGGCATGCGCTTTGTCAAAATCGCGCTGACCGGCAAATCGGACATGCATGTGATCAACGCGGTCTCGTCGATGATGCAGCAAGTGGTGAAGACTACAGGCGAAACCGGTTTTCTGGCCCGCTATCGGGGGGGACGGGTCGATCTGATCCATATCGAGACACCTGACGATCCGTCGCTGTCCTATATCTATCCCGGTCTTGGGCCACGTCCGGCGCATGCCTGTTCCTCGGCCAAGGCTATCGCGGCGTTTATCACGCCGGAACTGCGCGAGGAGTTGCTGGACATACAGCCGATGCGCTTCAACCAGAACACCATCACCGATCCCGACCTGATCCAGCGCGAACTCAACCAGGTGCGGCGCTATGGTTATGCGATCTGCGATGGCGAGATTGACGAGGGAGTCAGCAGCATCGCGGTGCCGATCAATGTGGAACGGTTGGGCGCGATTTTTTCCATGGGGGTCGTGGGCCCTTCGAACCGGATCAAGCCGATGGTCCAGAACCGTATCCTGCCGGTCCTGTCGGCCGAGGCGGTGCGCGCGGCAGCGGCAATCCAGCATTGTTCGGTGGTCGATGCCGAGACC
Source organism: Ruegeria sp. YKSF070 (assembly GCF_059612725.1). Taxonomy (NCBI): domain Bacteria; kingdom Pseudomonadati; phylum Pseudomonadota; class Alphaproteobacteria; order Rhodobacterales; family Roseobacteraceae; genus Ruegeria; species Ruegeria sp. YKSF070. Next base: position 54,615 of record NZ_JBXWRD010000030.1, read on the forward strand.
ACCAATGCCGAAGCGCTGGCCAGCGCGAGCGCGGGGTTGAACGAAACGCATTAACGAATTTTTTTGGGAGGAAGATCATGAAGAGAAGAGAATTCGGCGCCCTGGCCGCCGGTGCCCTGGCAATGGGTCTGCCGTTTCGCGCATTTGCAGACGAAACCTGTCAGTCGCCCTATTTGCCCAAGATCACCGGGCAAGAGGAATTCGTCTATGTCTGGACCCTGGGGGTCGAGGGCATGGGCGACGAGCAGGACAAGCTGGTCACCATCGACCTGCGCCCCGGCTCGGAAACGCGTGGTCAGGTGATCAACTCGGTCTCGGTCGGCGGCCGGAACGAGGCGCATCATGGCGGGTTCTCGGCCGATCGGCGCTATTTCTGGACCGGCGGGCTGGACACCAACCGCATCTTCATCTTCGACGTGCATTCCGACCCGTCGAACCCGAAACTGCACAAGACCATCGACACATTCGTCAAGGACAGCGGCGGGGTCGTGGGGCCGCATACCTTCTTTGCCCTGCCCGGCAGCATGATGATCACCGGTCTCAGCAACGATGACGACCATGGCGGGCGCACCGCGCTGGTCGAATACAACGATGACGGCGATTACGTGGCGACCTATTGGATGCCCACAACCGCCGACATGCAGGGCGCGGTTGCCGTGGGCGACGCGGTGGCAGATGGGTACGGCTATGACATTCGGGCGCTGATCCGCAAGAACGTCATGCTGACCTCGTCGTTTACAGGCTGGTCGAACTACATGATGGATTTCGGCCAGATGTTGCAGGACGCCGAGGCGATGAAACGCTTTGGCAATACCATCGTGCAATGGGATCTGCACACCCGCCAGCCCAAGAAAGTGTTCAACGTTCCCGGCGCGCCGCTGGAAATCCGCTTTCCCTGGGGGCCGAACGCCAATTATGCCTTCTCGACCACGGCGCTCACTTCGCAGCTCTGGCTGATCTACGAGGATGACGCAGGCGAGTGGCAGGCCAAGGCGGTGGCCGATATCGGCAACCCGGCGGATATCCCGCTGCCGGTCGATATCTCGATTGCCGCCGACGACCAGACGCTGTGGATCAACAGCTTCATGGATGGCAAGACCCGGCTCTTTGACATCTCGGATCCGCACAAACCGTTCCAGATCTACGAAAAGGTCATCGACCGCCAGGTCAACATGGTCAGCCAGAGCTGGGACGGCAAGCGTGTCTATTTCTCGTCCTCGCTGCTCGCCAACTGGGACAAGAAGGGCGACGACGATGTCCAGTACCTGAAGGCCTATAATTGGGACGGCAAGGAACTGGCCGAGGATTTCGCCGTCGACTTCTATGAACTGGGTCTGGGCCGCGCGCATATAATGCGCTTTGGAAGCTCGGCGCTTTATTCGTCCTGATACCTCCCAAACTTCCGGGGCGGCCCATCGCTGTCCCGGCTTTTCCTTTGACATGGACGGTGGCGGCGGATGCGCAAGAGATACCTCCTTTCCGGGCTGACAGTCGCGGCGCTGGTGGCGGCAGCCCTCGGGTGGCAGGTCTGGCAGCCCCAGCCCGCGGCCCGGCCCAGCCCGATGGCCTCGGTTTTCGAGGCGAGCGATGCTTACCAGTTCGACCCGCCCGCCCCGGGCAGCTACCGCCTGAACCGGATCAAATCCGCGCCCGATGGCCGAGTGCTGGATATCAACGGGCGCGAACACGGACTGCACGACCTGACGCGGGGCAAGATCTCGCTGGTCAGCTTCGTCTATCTCACCTGCGGCGACGTGAATGGCTGCCCGCTGGCGATGTCTGTCTTTTTCGACGTGCACGATGCCAGCCGCGATCTGCCCGGCCTGAACGAGGATGTGCAGCTGTTGACCATCAGTTTTGACCCCGCCCGCGACACGGTCGAGGCGATCAAGGCCTTTGCCTATCCCATCACCTCGGACGCGCAGGCGGGTGACAAGCTGAACTGGCATGTACTTACCACGTCCGGTTCACAAGCGCTGACCCCCATTCTGGACGGCTATGGCCAGGTGGTCGACCGGTCCGAGGATCAGGAGACTATCAGCCACCTGTTGCGTCTCTATCTGGTCGACCGGCAGGGCGACATCCGCAACGTCTATGGGCTGGGCTTTCTCGACCCGCGCCTGCTGTTGACCGATATCGAAACCCTGCTGATGGAAGAGGCGGGCGCGTGATCCGAGCCGTCGCGACCGCGCTGGCCCTGCTTGCCCCCGCTGCGCTGGCCGGGGACTATGGCACTGCCCTGCCCGCCCCGATCAGTCCCGAAACCTGCCCCGCAGACCCCGAAAGCTGGACCAAAGCGGCGCTAGAGCGCAGCCTGACACCACAACTGGGCCTGCCCTTGGTGCCGCATCCGGCGGACAATCCGCCGACCGAGGCCAAGATCGAACTGGGGCGCAAGCTGTTCTTCGACCGGCGCCTGTCGATCAACCGCACCATGTCTTGTGCCATGTGCCATGTGCCCGAACAGGGGTTTGCCAACTGGGAACTGGCCACCGCCATCGGGGTCGAGGGGCGCAGCGTCAAGCGTAACGCGCCCAGCGTGATCAATGTGGGCTTTCTGACCCCGCTCTTTCACGATGGACGGGATCCAGCACTGGAGACCCAGTTCGTCGCGCCCCTGGTGGCCCGCAATGAGATGGCCAACCCCTCGATCGGCCATGTTGTGGCCGAGCTGAATCTCCTGCCCGATTACCGGCCCCTCTTTGACGCGGCCTTTGCCGCGCCCGCCTCGCTCGACCGGATCGGTCAGGCACTTGGCGCCTATCAGCGCAGCCTGACGTTGGGCAACAGCGCCTTTGACCGCTGGTTCTACGGCGGCGACGAGGCCGCGATGGACGCGGCGGCGCAGCGCGGTTTCGCGCTGTTCACCGGCAAGGCCGATTGCGCTTCGTGCCACGTGATCGAAACAGACCATGCGCTGTTCACCGATCAGGCCTTTCACGACACCGGTTATGGCCGGATGCGCGAAGAACGGCGCCAGAACCCGCCCGCCAGCCATCCGGTCCAGGTGGCGCCCGGCGTGGTGCATCAGCTCGATTTCGCCCGCATCCTTTCGGTCAGTGCTCCGCGCGAGGCCGATCTGGGCCGCTACGAGGTGACCGAGGACCCTGCTGATCGGTGGAAGTTCCGCACGCCGGGCCTGCGCAACCTGGCCGTGACTGCCCCCTATATGCATGACGGCGCGCTGACCACGCTGGGGGACGTGTTGGAGTTCTACAACATGGGCGGCGCCGGACACCCCGATCAGGATGCCCGCATCCGCCCGCTGGGACTCAGCTCCGAGGAGCTGGCCGATATCGAGGCCTTTCTTATGGCGCTCACTTCGGAGGGGCTCGATTGCCTCGTGGCCGAGGCGCGCAGCCACCCCCCTGACAATTTCTGACAGTACTTTTGAACCAAGGAGACGGAACACATGCGGACGCGCGCGGCGGTAGCGATTGAGGCGGGCAAGCCCCTGGAAGTGATGGAGGTGAACCTCGAAGGGCCGAAGGCCGGCGAGGTTCTGGTCGAGATCAAGGCGACCGGCATCTGTCACACCGATGAATTCACCCTCTCGGGCGCCGATCCCGAGGGGCTGTTCCCGGCCATTCTGGGTCACGAGGGCGCGGGCGTGGTGCTCGAAGTCGGGCCCGGCGTCACCAGCCTGAAACCCGGCGACCACGTGATCCCGCTCTACACCCCCGAATGCCGCCAGTGCGAGTATTGCCTGTCGGGCAAGACCAACCTGTGCCAGGCCATTCGCACGACGCAAGGCAAGGGCCTGATGCCCGACGGCACCACCCGGTTTTCCATGCTCGATGGCACGCCGATCCTGCATTACATGGGCTGCTCAACCTTTTCCAACCACACTGTCCTGCCCGAGATCG